>CABUBZ010000010.1 GCA_902489945.1 uncultured Collinsella sp. | reverse complement strand
CCGCCGATATATGGGGTCTGATATTTTCTACCAGCTCGTTCCTCTTACTCGTCAAGGAGATCCTCTGGTATGTCGTTGCCGTCGCCTAGGTCGACGGGGGCTTCCTCGGTGCTAGTTGCGGCTGCATCCTCGGCGCCTTCGCCTTCGGGCTTTTCCTTGGCGGCCGTCATGCGGGCTACGGCGCAGATGCGGTCGTTGTCGTCGACGGTCATCATCTTGACGCCCTGGGTGGCGCGGCCAGTCTGGCTGATCTCGTCGGTCTTGACGCGAATGACCGTCGCGCCTTCCGTCACGATGAACAGCTCGTGCTGCGGGCCCACCGTCTTCATGGCCGCGAGGTTACCCTTGCGCTCGGTCATCTGAATGGTGTAGACGCCCTGGCCGCCGCGGTTCTGCTCCGGGTAGTCCGCGACCGGCGTGCGCTTGCCGTAGCCGCGCTCGGTGATGACGAACAGGTCGCCGTTGCCGTTGGTAACCTCCATGCCCAGAACGCTCACGCTGTCCTTCATGCCGATGCCGCGAACGCCGCTGGTGTCGCGTCCGGTGGCGCGCACCTGGTCCTCGGGGAACATGATCGCCTTGCCCGCGGTGGTGGCCATGATGATCTTGTCGCCCTCGCGCACGCGACGCACGGCAAGCAGCGCGTCGTCGTCCCTCAGGTTGATGGCGATCAGGCCGTCGCGACGGCTGCGGTCATAGGCGCTCATCACAGTCTTCTTGACCATGCCACTCTTGGTGGCAAACATCAGGAACTCGTCGGCAGGGAACTCGCGGCAGCTGATGACGCTCGCGATCTTCTCGCCTTCCTCGAAGGGCAGCAGGTTGACGATCGCGGTGCCGCGCGCCTGGCGCGTGCCGACCGGCAGCTCGTGCACCTTCAGGCGGTAGACCTTGCCCTTGCTCGAGAAGAACAGCACGTACTCGTGCGTGGACGCGATGAACATCTCGTCGATGACATCGTCCTCTTTGAGGTTGACGCCCGACACGCCCTTGCCGCCGCGCTTCTGGGCACGATAGGCGGCCACCGGGATACGCTTCACATAGCCGGTGTGGGTGATGGTCACGACCATGTCCTCGTCGGCGATGAGGTCCTCCACGTCCAGGTCCTTCTCGACCTGGCTGATCTCGGTGCGGCGCTTATCGCCGAACTTCTTGGAGATCTCGCGCATCTCTTCCTTGATGACGCCCAGGATCTTCTCCTCGTGCGCCAGCAGGTCCTCGTAGTAGGCGATGGCGCGGCGCAGACCGTCCAGCTCTTCCTGAATCTTGTCGCGCTCCAGGCCGGTCAGGCGGCGCAGCTTCATCTCGAGGATGGCCGTGGTCTGCTCGGGCGTAAAGCCAAAGCGCTCGATCAGGCGGCTGCTGGCCTCGGAATCGGTCTGCGAAGAGCGGATGATGCTGATGACCTCGTCGATATGGTCGAGGGCCATCAGGTAGCCCTCGAGGATGTGGGCGCGGGCCTGGGCCTTCTTAAGGTCGAAGCGGGTGCGGCGGGTGACGACGTCGACCTGGTGGTCGATGTAGTGCTGCAGCATCTCACGCAGGCTCAGGCATTTGGGCACGCCGTTGACGAGCGCCAGGTTGTTGGCGCCAAAGGTCGTCTGCAGCGAGGTGTACTTATACAGGTTGTTGAGCACGACCTGCGGAATGACGCCCTTCTTGAGCTCGATAACCAGACGGATGCCCTTCTGGTTGGACTCATCGCGCATATCCGAGATACCCTCGATGCGCTTGTCGTTGACAAGCTGGGCGATCTTCTCCTGCAGGGTTCCCTTGTTGACCATGTAGGGAATCTCGGTAAAGACCAGACGGCTGCGGCCGGTCTTGGTGGACTCCACGTGGGCCTTGGCGCGCACGGTAATGGAGCCGCGGCCGGTCTCGTAGCTCTGCTTAATACCGGCACTGCCCATAATGATGGCACCGGTGGGGAAGTCCGGACCGGGCATGATCTGCATGAGTTCGTCGACGGTGGCGTCGGGATTGTCGATCAGGTAGCACGTGGCCTCGATCGCCTCGGTGAGGTTATGCGGGGCGATATTGGTGGCCATGCCCACGGCGATGCCCTGGCTGCCGTTGACCAGCAGGTTGGGGAAACGCGCGGGCAGCGCCTGGGGCTCGGCGAGCGACTCGTCGTAGTTGGGTTGCCAATCGACGGTATCCTTCTGCAGGTCGCGCAGGAGCTCCATGGCGGGCTTTGCCAGGCGGCTCTCGGTGTAACGCATGGCCGCCGCGCCGTCGCCGTCGATGTTGCCAAAGTTGCCGTGACCGTCGATGAGCGGCGTACGCATGGAGAACCACTGCGCCAGGCGGACCATGGCCTCGTAGACCGCGGAGTCACCGTGCGGGTGGTACTTACCGATAACTTCGCCGACCGTCCAGGCCGACTTCTTGTGCGGGCGGTTGGGATAGATGCCGCTCTCGTTCATGGCGTACAGGATGCGGCGGTGCACAGGCTTTAGGCCATCGCGTACGTCCGGCAGGGCGCGCGCCGTAATGACCGACATCGAGTACTCGATGAACGACTGCTTCATCTCGCGGCCGAACTCCGAAATCTGGAGCTGACCGCCGTTGATATCCTCGCCTGCGGAGGCGCCGCGGTCGACTTCGCCAAAGCTCTCCTCGAGCTCGCCGTCGTCGTCCTCTTCCTCGTCCTCGTCGGCATCGGGGTTATAGGCATCGGGGTCGCCGTCCTCGCCCTGCTCGGCGCGGGCGAGCAGGCGCTTCAGATCATCGGGCATACCGGCGTCGCCGGCCTCGCCCATACCCTCGTTATTGTTGATATCGTCTGCCACGTTACCTCCTCATGGTTTGCGTGGTCCATTAGTTCCCTACCACGGAGACGGCTTTTCCAGGTGCCGCAGATTCGCCCGAAAGAGGAGGGAAGCGTACTTGGGTACGCGACCGACGATTGAGGGCGAAGGTGCGGTGGCTGGGAAAGCCGAACAGGTTAGGCGTCTAAGAAGCGCGCGTCGTGCGCGTGCTTCTCGATGTACTCGCGGCGATAGCCGACCTCGGAACCCATCAGCTCGCGCACGGCGCGGTCTGCCACCACGGCATCCTCGATCGACACGCGCTGCAGGATGCGGGTCTTGGGATCCATCGTCGTCGAGGCAAGCTGCTTGGGGTCCATCTCGCCCAGGCCCTTGTAGCGCTGGACGGTATAGCCCTTGCGCTTCTTGGTGATCTTGCCGTCCTTGGCCTTGCCGTCCTCGTCGTTGTCGTCGGGGTTCAGGCCCAGACTCTGGATGGTGTCGCGCAGGATCTCGTCTTCGGGCTGGCGGCCGTTGGGATACACGTAGTGGATCTTGTTGCGCACCTTAATGCCAAAGATGGGCGGGCAGGCAACATAGACGTAGCCGGCATCGATCAGCGGACGCATGTACTTGTAGAAGAACGTCAGCAGCAGGATGCGGATATGCGCACCGTCGACGTCTGCATCGGTCATGATGATGATCTTGTGGTAGCGCGCCTTGGTGATATCGAAGTCGCCGCCGTCGCCGGCACTCGTCGTGACGCCGCAGCCGATCGCGGTAATCAGCGACTGGATGGTGTCACTCGAGAACGCGCGATGGTCACCAACGCGCTCGACGTTCAGAATCTTGCCGCGCAGGGGCAGAATCGCCTGGATGTCTCGGCGACGGCCGTCCTTGGCCGAACCGCCTGCCGAGTCGCCCTCTACGATGAAGAGCTCGGTCAGCTCGGCATCGCGCACTGAGCAGTCAGCGAGCTTACCGGGCAGGGACGCCGTCTCGAGCAGGCTCTTGCGGCGGGTCGCCTCGCGCGCCTTGCGGGCGGCGTTGCGCGCCTTGCAGGCCTGTTGCGCCTTCTTGACGATCTCGCGGGCGGGCTTGGGATGCTCCTCCAAGTAATCGGCGAGGCCGTCGGTCACGATCTTGAGCGTGAGCGCGCGCATATAGGAGCTACCGAGCTTGGCCTTGGTCTGCCCCTCAAACTGCGGATCGGGCAGCTTGACCGAGATAACGGCCGAAAGGCCCTCGCGCACATCGTCGCCGGTCAGGTTGGCGTCTTTTTCCTTGAGCAGGTTCTGTTTGCGCGCGTAGTCGTTGATCACGCGGGTGAGCGCGGTGCGGAAGCCCTCAAGGTGCATGCCGCCCTCGGGAGTGTAGATGTCGTTGGCAAACGACATGACGTTCTCGCCGTAGCCGCTATTCCACTGCAGGGAAACCTCGACCTCGCCCATCTTGGCCACGGGAGCGTCCGGGTCCGATTTGCCCTCGATGTAGATGGGCTCCTTAAAGGCCTCGGGGACGTCCTTGCCCTCGTTGAGGAACTTGACGAAGTCGATGATGCCGCCCTCGTAGCAAAACTCCTCCACGTGGGGAGTCGCCTCGCGCTCGTCGGTCAGCACGATCTTGAGGTTCTTATTGAGGAACGCCGTCTCCTGCAGACGGTTGTGCAGCGTATCGAAATCGTAGATGCAGGTCTCAAAGATCTCGTCGTCGGGCCAGAAGGTGACGGTGGTGCCCGTCGAATCCGAGGTGCCCACGACCTCCATCTTCTTGACGGTCTTGCCGCGCGAGAACTCCATCTCGTAGGTGTTGCCATCGCGACGAACCTGAACGACCACGCGCTTGGACAGTGCGTTGACGACGGAGATGCCTACGCCGTGCAGGCCGCCCGAGACCTTATAGGCCGAGTTATCGAACTTACCGCCGGCGTGCAAGATCGTCATAACGACCTCGAGCGTCGGGATCTTTTTAACAGGGTGCTCGTCGACGGGGATGCCGCGCCCGTTGTCGACGACCGTGATGGAGTTGTCGGCGTGGACCGTCACCTGGATCTCGGTGCAGAAACCGGCCATGGCCTCGTCGACGGAGTTATCAACGATCTCCCACACCAGGTGATGCAGACCGCTGGCGCTCGTCGAGCCGATATACATGCCCGGGCGCTTACGAACGGCCTCGAGACCTTCGAGAATCTTAATCTCGCCGCCATCGTAATCGTTTTCGTTTGCCACACGTCCTCCTTCAGTCAAGAAAATGTGTACAGCCTTACTAGTTTATCGTAAAAATATACCCTCGGGAACGAGGGTATTTGGCTCTACAAGGCCACCAGATGCGATTTAAGGCTCTTTTTTGCTTTGCACGCCCTTGGCCCACTCGGCACTGGCTCTCATGGCATTCTCGAGGGCCTCGCGCAGTTTTTGGTCTTCGATGGGCGCCACTTGGCGCTCGATCTCGGTACGCTCGGCCTCACTTAGGTCGGCGTGCGGGGCCGGCGGTCGCTCGGTCGTCGCCGGGCGCAGGCGCTCCTTGGCGGCGGGCGGCGTGTGGCCGGGCGCGGTGGTTTTGAACACCAGGCCGTCCACATGCGCACCGGCGCGCTCCATGCGCGCGCGAATGATCTCGCGCAACAGCGTCATTTCCTGCGTCCACGAGGGCGAGTCGAGATACACCAGCAGCTCATTGGACTCGGGCAGGTAGCGCAGTCCCGTCACATGCCGTCCCTCGCGCGTGCCCGAGCACACCGCGTTCCATGCGCGATAGACCGTGCGCGACTCCTCGGCAGTCTCCATCTGCGCGCGGCGCTCGGGGGTCGCAGCCGCCAGGATGCGCTGGCGCTCTGCGTTCAAAAATCCACTGAAGGCGACTGTCTCGCTCTCGCGCTCGTAATTAGCACGTCTCACCCATGCTCACCACCTTGGCTCGATCAAGCAGGTCATCGGTAAAGTACCCCAGGTTGGTCGTAGTTATGACCGTCTGGATATCATCGCCGATCAGCCGTAGGAAAGCGCCGCGACGCTCGCCGTCGAGCTCGCTCATCACGTCGTCCAGAAGCAGCAGTGGGGCGGTGCCCAGGACATCGCGAGCCACGGCAACCTCGGCCACCTTCCAGGACAGCACCAGCGTGCGCTGCTGTCCTTGGCTGGCAAATGAACGGGCGGAGCGACCAGCCACGGTGAACTCGATCTCGTCGCGATGCGGTCCCACCAACGTCACGCCGCGGCGAATTTCCTCGTCGGCATGCTCGTCAAGGGCAGCCAGCATGCGCTCGTACGCCCAACCCTTCAGCTCTTCGCGATCCTCGACCTGGGGCAAATCCCCCAGCGTGGACGCATAGGTCACGTTGGCGGCCTCACCTGACGCCACTTGCCCGTAGGCAGTGTGCACATGGCCCGCCAGCCGGTCGAGCAGGGCCAACCGGTGCACGAGCAGGGCCGAGCCCGCGCGGGCAATCGAATCGTTCCACGCGCCGAGCATCTCGCGGCAGCACCAGGTCTCCTTGAGCAAGGCGTTACGCTGGGTCACGCAGCGCCCATAGGTGCTCGCAAGATCGGCATAGCGTGCGCTCAGCTGCATGCCAAAGTCATCAAGGGCGGCGCGGCGCACACTGGCGCCTCGCTTAACCATGTCCAGATGGTCGGGGCAAAACAGCACGCTCGGCAGAACCCCGCGCACACCAGCGGCAGAGCATCTCTTGCCGTTGCGGCTAAACGAGCGCTTACCGTCCTCCGCGCTCAATCCCATATCAAGCACGCGGCCGTCGCCCTCGAGCCTCAGCTCGATCTTGCACGAGCCCACGCCGTCATGGACGAGCTCGGCTGCGGTCGGATGCCTAAACGAGGCGCCGCTCGTCAGCAGCTGCAGCGCCTCTATGAGATTGGTCTTTCCCGCCGCGTTGGGTCCCGCAAGTATCGTCACGCCCTCGTCCAGGGCAAGGCGATAGCTATCGAAGCTGCGGTAGTGCGCGACGGAAAGATCGCGGGCGAACATGGTCATAGCGCAGCGCTAGATGCGGACCGGCATGACCAGGTACAGGTAGTTGATCTTGTCGTAGGACTTGAAGATGCCCGCCTGCGAGTAGCTCTTGAGCTCCAGCGTAATCTCCTTCTCCTTGGACAGGGCATTGAGGCAGCCGAAGATGTAATGGTAGTTGAAGGCGATGGTACCCGACTCGCCCTCGGCCTCGACATCGATCGTCTCCTGCGCAAGGTCCTGGTCATTGGAAATGGAGGACAGGCCCATCTGCCCGTTCTCGACATCGATCTCGAACTTGACGGCGGGGTTGGCGCTCGCGATAACGGCCACGCGCTTGAGGGCGGCGTTAAAGGCGGCGACGTCGATCTTGACGCTCGTCACGCACGAATCGGGGATGAGCTGCTTGTAGTTGGGGTACACGCCCTTGATGCGACGCGACACGTAGGTGGTGTTGCCGGCCTCGAAGACAACCTGGGTGTCGGTAGCCCCGATCATGATGGTCGCCTGGCTGGCCATGATGTTCAGCGCGTCGTTAAAGGCGTCAGCCGGAACGTTGAGCTCAAAGGAGCCCTCGAGGGTCGAGGTCTCGACCTGCGTGTCGCACACGGCCAAGCGGAAGGAATCGGTCGCCACCAGGCGTACGGTGTTATTCTCGACCTTCATGTGCACGCCGCCCAGGATGGGGCGAGCCTTGTCGGTCGAGGTGACGCGCCACACGCGGCCGACCATCTCGGACAAGATATCGGTCGGCAGCTCCACGGCACTCTCGATGGCATAGGCCGGAAACTCGGGGAAGTCATTGGCATCGAGCGTGTTAAGGCGGAAAGAGCTCTTCTCGCAACTAATCAGCACCTGGCGCTCGGACAGCTCAAAGGTGACCGGGGCATCGGGGAGGGTCTTGGTGATATTGGAGAGCATCTTACAGGGAATAACCATCTCGCCCTCTTCTTCGACATGCACCGCGATGCGATGACGGATCGAGATGGTGTAGTTAGAGGTCTGGAATTCCAAGATGCCGTCTTGGGCCTTAACGAGCACGCCCGACAGGATGGGAAGGGTGGATGCCGAAGCGACACCCTTCATAACGACGCCGATGGCTTGTGTAAGCGAGCTCTGGCTGACGGTGAACTTCATCTTTTAATACCTTTCTATAGATATAAATATCTTAATAATAGTAATAGCACTGACGAAACTGTTGATTACTCCCAAAGACGCAGGTCAGACCCAGAAAGAGAATCGACAGCAACCTGTGTACAACAGGGGTGGTTTTCCACGTTCAAAACCTGCGCAAAACTTTTCATCACCGCGGGTTGGGTTTTAGACACCTTATGCCCGTGGTTTCGACAAGTTTTCAACAGGTGTCTCTATTTCCCTACGAGCGCAGTGTAATTTTATCGCGCAGCGACTTGAGATCTTCGGTGACGGTGCGGTCTTCCTGGATCATCTTCTGGACCTTTTTGTAGCTCGTACTGACGGTCGAGTGGTTGCGGTTGCCAAATTCGGCGCCCACCGCCGTGGTCGTCATCTCGCACATCTCGATGGCCAGATAGATGGCAATATGGCGTGCTTTGGCGATATTGGCGTTGCGACGCGGGCCGATGAGCTCCTCGTGCGTCACGCCGTACTGCTCTTCGATGACGGACTGAACCGTCTGGACGTTGATCTTTTTGGCCGATGTGTCGAAGTACTGGCTGGCGATGGCGTCGATATCGTCAAAGGTGAGCTCCCCGCCCTCGCGCTCGCGGTCGCCCGCCTCGCCGGCGCAGCGCTCGCAAAAGCTCTCGAGTTCGCGGATGTTGGTGCCCGAGACCTCGGCCATGTGTTTAAAGTGCTCGTCGGTCAGGTGCCCGCCGTCGCCCCCATAGGCCGCCAGCAGCGAATCGTCGCCCGCCTCGGGCGCGGCGGCGATGGTGTTCTCGTAATAGCGCTGCAAGATCTTGTATTTCATCTCGTAGCTGGGCTCTGCGACCAAGCAGAGCATGCCGGCGTTGAAGCGGCTGGTCAGGCGTTCGTCCATGCTCAAGTCTTTGGGTGCGCGATCGGCTGCGATCACGACCTTTTTGTTGTTGCGGATGAACTCGTCCATAAGCTGGAAAAAGTAGTCCACGCTCGCGCGCTTGCCGATAATGTTTTGGATGTCGTCGATGATGAGCACGTCCACGCCGTGGTATGCCTGCATGATGGGAGCGTTGCTCTTCTTTTGGCGGTCGAACTCGGTCATCAGGTCGTCCAGGTACGCCTGGGAATTGGCGTACTTGACCTTGATCTCGGGAGATTTCTCGGCGAGCTCATTTTTGATGGCGAGCAGCAGGTGGGTTTTACCCAGCCCCGATTTGCCGTAGATGAACAGTGACGTGCACGTGCCGCGCTCGTCCGCCAGGGCGGCAAACTTGAGTGCCGAGCGATAGGCGTGGCTGTTCTCGGGCCCGTAGACAAAGTTCTCAAAGGTGAATTTTGAGTTTGCGGCGAGCGGGGCACCGTCTGTGTTCTGCTCCGCCGGCGCTGCCGGTGCTGCCGTGGGCGAAGCGGGGGCCGCAGCGTGCGTGGTCTTTGCCGGAGCGTCGCCCTTCATCTGGTTCATCATACGGCGGAAGTCATCGGCCGAAAGCGTGTTCTTGATCGCAATGCCCGAGTCCTCGCCCGGCGTCGTGTCGTGGGCGATGGGCATGTGCGTGACGGGTGCGGGCGTTGATGTCACCGGCATCGACGGCGCCGCGGGCGCCTGCTGCACCTCTCCCATGGTTTCACGGGAAACATCGCCGGCCCTGGGCACCGGTACCGTTGCGGCGGCTGCGGCCGCTACCAGGGGAGCGGCGGGTGCCGCCGCGGCAGCGGAATCCGCCGCGGCGCCCTGTGGTGCCACGATGTCGAGTGCGATCGGCGCAAAGGCGATTTCCTCTAGATAGGCCTCGATCGTCGGTTGATGCTTTTTGAGCTGCGCGATGGCAAAGCGCGAAGGGGCCTCGATCGTGAGCGTGTCTTCGGTCAGGCTCACAGCGCGCGATTGCCCCAACATGTTGATGAGGCGTGCATCTTGGCCATCGCGCTGGCAAAAGGCGATGGCATCCCCCAGGATGATGCTTGCTTCCTCGTCCACGGTCTCTCCCGTCCTTTAGCTCTGAGCTCGCACGCGAGCTGCGCCGAGTTCGGTCAGATGGTATTTTTGGCCATGCTTGATGACCAAGCCGGCCTGCGCCAAATCATTGAGCGTTCGCGACCAGGTGGGGGCCGAATTTCCAAACGCCCTCGCCAGATCGGTCGCGCCGCACGCCTGATTTTGCGCCAGATAGCCTAGCGCGGCGTTGCCGCGGTCGCTTACGAACACGTCCGGCTGTGGCTGTGCATACTGATTTGCCGCATTAGGATACATCATTTGAGCTGCTGGTTGTTGAGAACTCTGCATGGGTGGCATCTGCTGTTGAAAACTTTGCGGCCACTGTTGGTAAGGCTGCGCCGGTGCCTGCTGTGCCCAGGGGTTGTACTGTTGCTGGGGCATCTGCTGGTACGGCTGCTGGTATCCCTGCGGGTACTGTTGCGGATACTGCTGGGCGTACCCGTGCCCCTGCTGCGGTACTTGTTGATATGGATACCCTTGCGGGTACGGCTGATAACCCATTTGCTGGCCGCCCGGCATGCCTGTCGATTGTTGGACGGCGACATCCTGGTCTGTCGGAGGCATTCCCTCTGGAGTGTTTGGAGGCACCGGCATCGACATCGCCTGGAACTCCTGCGCGGGGAGCATCCCAGACTGCTGCATCTGTGCCATGGGCGGCTGTGTAAAAGCTCCCGGCAGGGGATAGACTGTCTGCTCGGTCTCGGGGCGCACGGCGGCACCGCGTCCGCCGGCACGCTCGATTTCCTGCACGCGCTTGGGGTTCAGGCTCACGGTCACCACGGTGCCGTTGCCCATGTTGTCTTCGATGGAGACGGCGCCGCCGGCGTTTTCCAGGTACTCCTGTACCATGGGAAACCCCGCCCCGGTTCCGCGGATATACCGCTTCATCTTGCTGTTTGCGCTGGTCACGCCAAAGTCGAAGGCGCGTTCCTTGTCATCGATGCCCGGCCCCTGATCGGCAAAGCGAATCGTGTCTCCGCCGTCCAGGATCGAGATGATGGGCTCTGCAAAGTGGGCGTGGATAAAGTTTTCGACAATCTCGCGGATGACCATGAGCGAGATGTGGCCGCCCTGTTCCTTCATGCATTGGTAGACGGTGTTGGTCGTCTCTTCCAGATACGTGCGGACGTCTTGCGGCTCGATGACAATCACGCGCGGGGTCGATAGCATGTCGTCGTATAC
The DNA here is from genome assembly GCA_902489945.1 of uncultured Collinsella sp. Taxonomy (GTDB): domain Bacteria; phylum Actinomycetota; class Coriobacteriia; order Coriobacteriales; family Coriobacteriaceae; genus Collinsella. Next base: position 30,359 of record CABUBZ010000010.1, on the reverse strand, counting down.
CGCTATGCGCGCCGCATACATCGCTGCAGGCGCTTTTACTGCGGTCTGTTCGTCCTCGTCGCGCTCTTCGCGTACGCCGGTGATGTGCTCGTTGTCGGGTGCCGGATCTCCGGAGTCGACCATGGTGTAAAAGTCGTCAGACATGCCGCTCGCAATCTTTCAAAAGGTTTCGAACAGATAGTAGCTCACCGTGCAATGTTTCTCATCTTTCGACAACTTTTCAAAACCTGTTGAAAACTTTGGAAATCGGACGAAAAGTTCTCAACATTGCCAACATGACCTGTTGAAAACTCGATGAAATATCGTGAAAAGTTGCCAACTGTCTCAAATACCGAATCTGCTTATGGGGGAACCGTGTGAACTGCGCAACCTTTTACCTTTGATTTCTTGACATTTGAACATTGATTTCCCTACAATCTTCAAGCTCACGTGTCTATATCTGCGTCCGCGTCCCCGCGGACACTCGAAATGCAGCAGGAGGAACTTAAGATGAAGCGTACGTATCAGCCTAATAAGCGTAAGCGTGCCAAGACCCATGGCTTCCGTGCCCGTATGGCCACTAAGGGTGGTCGTGCCGTGCTCGCCCGTCGTCGCGCCAAGGGCCGCAAGCGTCTCACTGTCTAGCAGCGATACACACATCTCGCATGAAGACTATTAAGTCTCGGCAAGATTTCGAGCATGTGTTCAGTCAGGGGCGTCGTTTCAATCATCCTCTGATTCGAATGACCATATGTGAATCGGTTGGCGAAGGCGACTCCGGAAGGGTCGCCTTCGTTGGTGCTAAACGGCTCGGTTGTGCGGTCGTGCGCAACCGTTCTAAGCGTGTGATGCGCGAGGCCGCCCGCAGCTGCGGATTTCCCGTTGCGGGTTATGACATCATCTTGTTCGCAACTCCCAAGACGAGGGTTTCCTCGCCGCAGGAGATGGACAAGGCGTTGCGTTCGCTTATGAAACGCGCCGGCGTTGCCGGGGAGGAGCGATGAGCAATCACGTCTTGCGGCGTGTTGCCATCGCTCCTATTCGCATATATCAACAGGTTATTTCGCCCTTATTGCCTGACGCCTGCATTTATTATCCAACGTGTTCGCAATACGCCGTTCAGGCGATTGAGAAATACGGTGTTTTGAGAGGCTGCTGGCTTGCCGTGAGGCGCATCGCTCGCTGCAATCCCCTGCACGTCGGCGGTTATGACCCTGTGCCCTAGCGGGCACTCGCTATCGGAGGAAAACTTACATGTGGGATTGGATCGTTAACATCCTTTTTGAGCTGCTCAAGCTCATCCAGACCTTTGCGGTCGACTGGGGCCTGTCCATCATCATCCTGGTGGTCATTATCCGTCTGCTGCTGACGCCGCTTATGCTCAAGTCGACCAAGTCGACGGCCCGCATGCAGGTGCTGCAGCCCAAGATGCTCGAGATCCAGGAGCGCTATGCAGACGATCCCCAGCGTCAGGCCGAGGAGATGCAGAAGTTCTACAGCGAGAACAAGTTCAACCCCATGGCTGGTTGTCTGCCGCTGCTGATCCAGATGCCTATCCTGTTCGCCCTGTTCACGTTGCTGCGCAATCTGCCGCAGTACTTTGACGAGGGCACGTTCTCGTTCTCCAACATTCTGCCCGACCTGACCACGACGCCGAGCGCTTCCTTTGCCGATGGCTTTATGGTTGCACTGCCTGCGCTGGTCTGCCTGATCCTGTTTGCCGTCCTGACCCTGATTCCGCAGCTGTATATGTCTCGCAATCAGACTGGTCAGCAGGCCCAGAGCATGCGCATGATGGCCGTTGTTATGACCGTCATGATGCTCTGGATGGGCTGGAGCCTGCCCGTTGGCGTCCTGCTCTATTACGATGTATCTTCTGCTTGGCAGGTTATCCAGCAGATCTTCGTGACGCAGAAGGTTATCGACAAGGCCAAGGCCGATGAGGAGGAGCGTCTTAAGAACGCCCCGCTGCAGGTCGAGGTCACGCGCCGCGAGAAGAAGCCGCGTCCGCACAAGAAGAAGTAGCGGGATATCAATCTTATTTAGGTACCTAACTTTTGGAGTACGTTATGTCTGAAGAGATTATCGAGGATATGCTTGAGGAGGTTGCCCCGCAGGTCGCGGGCGATTATCCCGAGATTGCACAGCGCTACAAGGCCGGTGAAGAGCTGACCGACGAGGAGCTCGACACCATTGCCGATGTCGCGATTTCCATCCTGCGTTCCATCCTTTCGCACTTCGATGCCGCCAACTCTCCTATTGATGAGTATGAGGGCGACGAGGGTGAGCTGATTCTGGATGTAACGGCTCCCGACCTTGCTGTTCTCATTGGCCGTCATGGTCGCACCCTTGATGCCCTTCAGGTTATGTTCTCTTTGCTAGTGAGCCGCAAGCTTGGCTTTAGGTATCCGGTTGTAGTGGACGTCGAGGGATACAAGAGCCGCCGTCAGGACAAGGTTGCCTCCAGGGCACAGTCTGCAGCCGAGCGTGCCATCCGCACTCATAAGAGTGTTTCGCTTCCGCCCATGAATGCCTATGAGCGTCGACTGGTTCACATTGCGCTTCGTGGCAATGATGCCGTCGATACTCATTCTGAGGGTTCTGACCCTGATCGCCATGTGGTGATTGTTGCTCGATAATCTGCTCGAGCTTATGCTAAGGGGACGTGGTTTCCACGTCCCCTTTTTTTGTCAAAAGTTCTCGATACACTGATTTTTGTCAGAAAGGAGCTTTCGTTGTTAGTACTTACTGATCAACAAGCTGACGAGATGTTGACTCGTCTATCTTCCTATTGCAAAGAGTATTCCTTGAGCGTATCTGATGTTGAGCTGAGGAAATGTATTCAGCATTTGGATTTGGTTCTGGAAACAAATAAGACAACTAATCTCACCCGTATTCTTAACGTAGAAGATGCTGCGGTACTTCATATCCTCGACTCACTTGTTTTGCTCCCCTATATCAATAAGGCTCCTGAGGGAGCTTTGCTCGATATGGGGACAGGTGCGGGCTTCCCTGGTATTCCGTTAACCATAGCCACGCATCGTAAAACTACTTATATTGACTCTGTTGGTAAGAAGGTTGATGCCGTCAATTCTTTTGTTCATGCTCTTGGGTTGAAACATGCTCATGCGATTCATGATCGCCTTGAAGAATATGCTCGAAGCCATAAGAAGCAGTTTTCTGTCGTAACCGCCCGCGCACTTGCCCCTCTACCGATTCTTGTTGAGTATGCGGCTCCGTTCCTCAAGGATGGAGGTCTATTTGTTGTCACCAAGGGTAATCCTTCGGATGAGGAGCTAGTTTCCGGCATGTCGGCAGCTAAGATTTGCGGCTTCACTTTGCTTCTTAATGACGCAATCGATTTGCCTGAGGGCTTGGGCCACAGGGAGTTCATTGTTCTCAAGAAGAGTCATCCAGCATCCGTTTCATTGCCTCGTGCAAATGGCATGGCTAAGAAGAATCCGCTTGCCTAGATGTTTCACGTGAAACATAATGGATACTAACAACTTGCAGTGTTTCACGTGAAACATGGCGGTTGATATCGAATCGGAATGTTTCACGTGAAACATCCTCCGTTTGACAGCTTTAATACACACCAGGAGGGACCGTGGGATTTCGCGACGTTAAGCGTTCTAAGAACGCAAAAGACACGCGTATCATTGCAATCATCAATCAAAAAGGCGGCGTCGGTAAGTCAACGACGGCTGTAAACCTTGCAGCAGCACTGGGTGAGCAGGGTCGTAAGACACTGATTGTCGATTTTGATCCGCAGGGAAACAGTACCAGTGGATTTGGAATTGAAAAAGAAGACCTTGATCACTGCATCTATGATGCATTGTTGAATGATGTGCCGGCAGGATCGCTTGTTCTTGATACAAATTGCAAAAAGGTATTCGTAATTCCAGCTACGATTCAGCTTGCAGGTGCCGAAATTGAGCTCGTAAGCGCAATTGCTCGTGAAACCCGCCTCAAAGATTTGCTTGAGCCGATTCAGGACGAGTTCGATTTTATTTTCATTGACTGTCCTCCTTCGCTCGGCCTGCTTACTATCAATGCCTTGACCGCAGCAGATAGCGTTTTGATTCCAATCCAGTGTGAGTATTACGCACTCGAGGGCGTTACGAAGCTGCTTGAGTCAATGAAGATGGTCAAATCACGTCTGAACAAGGGCTTAGACACCTATGGCGTGCTTATGACCATGTATGACTCACGTACTTCTTTGTCGAATCAGGTTGTTGAGGAAGTTCAATCGTACTTTGGTGATAAGGCGTTTAAGACGCTGATTCCCCGTACGGTTAAAATCTCTGAAGCTCCGTCTTTTGGAGAACCGGTAATTACCTATGCACCTCAAAATAAGGGTGCAAAAGCGTATATGAACCTTGCAAAAGAGGTGATCAAGCGTGCCTAGTGCAAAGAAACGTGGTGGATTGGGACGCGGACTCAATGCTTTGGTCTCAGAGGCTGAGTATGAGACCGGTGGTTCTGCTGCATCTGCTTCAAATGCCGCATCTGAAACAAAACTACCTATTGAGGATATCGTTCCCAACCCTAATCAACCGCGAATTCACTTTAATGAAACAGAACTTCGCGAGTTGAGCGAGTCAATCCAAGAACATGGCGTTTTGCAGCCGCTCTTGGTTCGCAAGCATGGAAACGGCTATGAGATCATCGCTGGTGAGCGTCGTTACCAGGCGTCAAAGCTTGCTGGTCTTGAGGAACTGCCTGTCATCATTAAAGATGTTAATGATGAAGAGATGCTGGCTCTTGCTCTTATCGAAAATCTTCAGCGTTCTGATCTGAATCCCGTCGAAGAGGCTAAGGGCTATCGCCAGCTCATCGATGCTAGCGGTATGACCCAGGAGGCGTTGTCGAAGGCCGTAAGCAAGTCACGCTCTGCAATTACAAACTCGCTGCGCCTTCTCGATCTCCCCGAAGTAGTTCAGCAGATGATTTTTGAGGGTAAACTTACTGCTGGTCACGCACGTGCGATTCTTGCAGTTCCCTATGAGGACGCGCGAATTCGACTTGCAGAGAAGGTTGTTGCAGAGGGCCTTTCCGTAAGAGCGACAGAAAATCTTGCTCCATTGTTTTCTGCCGGAGAGACGCCTAAGACGCCGAGGCCTGCAACGCCTCAGTCTTTTAAAAAGGCTGCGCGTGTACTTCGTCAGGTATTTAATACCAACGTTCGCGTGAAGAGCTCGCGTGGAAAGAATAAGATTGAGATTGAGTTTAAAGACGAGGAAGAGCTCTCTCGTATTCTTGGTGAAATGATTCAGTTTGATCAAGGAGGCCAAGATGAGGAATAAGATTTTAACTGCGATTGCATTGGTGACGACTGTCGCGGCTGGTGCCTTTGCTGGCTATAAGATCGCGACAGACGATGAACTTCGAGGTCGTTTGCTTCGTGGCGCGCAAGATATTGTCGATACTTCCAAGAAGAAAATGGATGTCATGACAGAAGATGTTGCCATGCGCACTGCTCAGGTAACGAAAAATCCAAGGATTAATCAAGGTTGGGTTAGCAACCAATGGGAAAATGTAGGCTATTAGGTACCTAACAATTACCCTGCATATTTTGAGGGGCCCTTGTCTGATTCATGAGACAAGGGCCGCTTATTTTGTCCGTAAAAAATGGGAAAGCTAGCAGCGGTCCAAAATTGAGGTCAATAAATGAAACGGCCCCGGTTGCATATCCTGCAACAGGGGCCGTTCGATGTTTCACATGAAACGTTTTGGAGTGCGACTCCCCTATGCGTTCTTCTGAACTTTGAAACGCTGTTTCAGCTGTCCGCAAGCGGCGTCAATATCGTTACCACGGGAGTTACGAATCGTGGTCTCGATGCCACGGGACTCAAGACGACGCTGAAGATCCTCAACCTTATGAATCGGCGACGGCTTGAGCGGGCTGCCCTCGATGTCGTTAAGTTGAATCAGGTTAACGTGGCACAGCGTTCCCTCGCAGAAGTCGCAGAGTGCCTGCATCTCGGGATTCGTATCGTTGACGCCTTCGATCATGGCATACTCATAAGTCGGGCGGCGGCCAGTCTTCTCGGTGTAGAGCTGAAGCGCTTCGTGAAGGCGAAGCAGCGTGTACTTCTTAACACCGGGCATGAGCTTATTGCGCGTCGACTGGATGGCGGAATGCAGGGAAACGGCAAGCGTGAACTGCTCGGGGATGTCGGCAAATTTGCGAATACCGGGAATAACGCCGCTGGTAGAGACGGTGAGGTGACGAGCGCCGATACCGATACCATCGGGGTCGTTGAGGATACGCAATGCCTTGAGAACCTCGTCGTAGTTGGCAAACGGCTCGCCCTGGCCCATGAAGACAACGCTTGTGGCACGCTCGCCAAAGTCGTTGGATACATGAAGCACCTGGTCGACGATCTCTTGAGCGGTCAGAGAGCGCTTGAGGCCGTTGAGACCGGTAGCGCAAAAGGCACAGCCCATGCCGCAGCCTGCCTGGGTGGAAACGCAGACGGAAAGCTTGTTACGACGGGGCATGCCGACAGTCTCGACGGAAATGCCATCGTGGTACTCGAGCAGATACTTGCGCGAGCCATCTTTGGAAACCTGCTTGGTGAGTTCAGTCGGCGTATCAAAGGCAAAAGCCTCTTTAAGCTGCTCACGGAAAGCCTTGGGAAGGTTGGTCATATCGTCAAACGAACAAATGTTCTTCTCAAAGACCCATTCGATGAGCTGCTTCGCGCGGAAGGCGGGCTGGCCAAGTTCGGCCACGAGCTCGCGAATATCGTTTTGGCTCAAGTCGCGAATGTCCTGAGATTTAGTCCTGGGATTCATGGAAGCCTTTCGATTTTGGGGAAACGTAGAGGGTATCGCTACAATATGGTATCAGCTGCAGAAATTATAGAGGAGGAATCTGCCCATGCCGGGTAAAAGCCTAGAGAACATGCACGTAGCGGTCTTGGCGGGCGGTCATTCCGCCGAGCGCGAGATCTCGCTCAATTCGGGAAAGAACGTTGTGGTGGCACTGAAGGAAGCCGGCTACACCTCGGTGGAGCTGCTTGACACGGCCGCTGATGACTTTATGGTAACCATGGCGACCGGCGGATTCGATGTGGCATTTATCGCCATGCACGGCGCCGGCGGTGAGGATGGCGCCATGCAGGGTGCCATGGAGACCCTGGGTATCCCCTACACGGCCTCGGGCGTACTTGCCAGCGCCTGCGGTGCCGACAAGGAGGTCTCTAAGCTCCTATACGCCAAGGTGGGCATTCCCATTGCCCCCGGCCTTGCGCTCGAGGTGGGCGATGAAGTCGATATCGATCATATCGTCGAGGTTTGTGGCGAGCGCTGCTTTGTGAAGCCGGCCGTCAACGGTTCCAGCTATGGCATTTCCCTGGTCCATGAGCCCTCCGAGCTGCCCGCGGCAATCGCCAAGGCGTTTGAGTACGGCGACAAAGTGCTGGTCGAGAAGTGCATCGAGGGTACCGAGATCACCGTCGGCGTATACGGCGAAGATGACGTGCGCGCCCTGCCGATTGTCGAGATTCGTAAGCCGGAGGACTGCGAGTTCTACGATCTGGACGTGAAGTATGTCGACCCTACGGATATCCATCGCATTCCGGCACAGATTTCACCCGAGAATTACGCTCGCGCTCAGGAACTTGCCTGTGCCGCTCACAAGGCCCTCGGTTGCCTGGGTATCTCGCGCAGCGACTTTATTGTGAGCGAGGACGGCCCCGTTATCCTCGAGACCAATACCATTCCCGGCATGACCGATACGTCGCTGTATCCGGATGAGATCCGCCACACCGACGACATGACGTTCCCGCAGGTCTGTGACAGCCTGATCCGTATGGGCCTTCGTCGAGCGGGCATTGCATGCTAATCGAGGACGCGGTTTCGTCAGGAACGCCGCAGTTTGTCATCGACTCCTATGCCACGCTTGCCGACCGCGCCAAAACGCAGTCCTTCGGCCTTATCGAGGAAGATGTGATTGTCCTCGATACCGAGACCACGGGTCTTTCGGTGCAGGACAACGAGCTGATCGAGATCTCGGCGGCCCGTCTTTCGGGCCGCGAGGTCATCGACCGCTTCGATACCTTCGTGCATCCCAAGCAGCTGATTCCCGCCGAGATTACCGAGCTCACGAGCATTACAAATGCCGATGTGGCAGATGCCCCGTCGGCGGTTGAGGCCGTCGCCGCTCTCGCCGATTTTGTCGGTGGCTGCCCGGTGATCGCACACAACGCCACGTTCGACCGCTCGTTTATCGAGTCGGTCAAAGGCGGCGTCAACGTGAGCGATATTTGGATCGATTCGCTGGCGCTGTCGCGCATCGCGCTTCCGCGCCTGGCCTCGCACAAGCTGTCTTTTATGGCCGATCTGTTTGGCTGCGACTCGGTATCACACCGTGCCAATGCCGACGTCGACGCCCTGTGTGGCGTATGGCGCGTGTTGCTCGTGGCGCTCACCGACTTGCCCCAGGGCCTCATGGCGCGCCTAGCCGACATGCATCCGGACGTGCCTTGGTCCTATCGTCCTATCTTCTCATTCATGGCAGGGCAGAACCCTGGTTCTATCTTCTCTCTCAGCGCCGCTCGTGCTGACGTCCTCAAGGCCGATCGCGCCGACGATCGGGTGGACGCCGATGAACTGCCGGTTCTCAAGATGCCGAGTCGTGAGGAGATTGAGGCAGACTATGCGCCAGGTGGCCTGGTCAATCGCATGTATCCCACCTACGAGCCGCGTGATGAGCAGATCGCGATGGCGCTCGAGGTCCGCGATGCGCTGGTCACGGGCACTCATCGAGTAATTGAGGCAGGCACAGGCGTCGGCAAATCGATGGCCTATCTGGTGCCTTTTGCCGAGGCAGCACGCCGTAACAACACCACGGTTGGTATTGCGACCAAATCGAATAATCTTGCCGACCAGCTCATGTACCATGAGCTGCCAAAACTTGCCGAGCAACTGGACGGTGGTCTGTCATTTTGCGCGCTCAAGGGATATGACCACTATCCGTGTCTGCGCAAGCTCGAGCGCATGAGCCGCGGCCTGGTCGAGATTACCACCAAGCGCGATCCGGCGGACACGCTCACGGCGGTCGCGGTCATTATGGCGTACGTCTGCCAATCAGCCGATGGCGACCTCGACTCGCTCGGCATTCGGTGGCGCAGCGTCAACCGTCCCGACTTTACGACGGCCTCGCGCGGGTGCGCTCGTCGCCTCTGCCCGTTTTTTCCTGATAAATGTTTGGTCCACGGCGCTCGCCGTCGTGCGGCGCATGCCGATGTGGTGGTTACCAACCATTCCCTGCTGTTCCGCAATGTCGCGGCCGAGGGCAGGATTTTGCCTCCGATTCGTCATTGGGTAATCGACGAGGCCCATTCCATCGAGCGCGAGGCGCGCCGTCAGTGGGCGCGCGTGGTGTCGGCGGATGAATCGCGCGTTCTGTTTGAGCGCCTGGGTGGCTCGAGCACCGGCGCGCTAAGCCAGGTTTCCCGTGATTTGGCAACCTCCGAGGGCTCTACGCTCTATCTGGGCCTTACTGCCAAGGCGACGTCGACGGTTGCGCGCGCGAGCATGGCAATCGCCGACGTGTTCGATGGCGTTCGCGAGCTCGGCCGCCGTGCGCGTGGGGGCTATGACAATGCCAATCTATGGATTGGCCCCGAGCTGCGCGAATCTGACGACTGGCATGATTTCTTACAGTCGGCCTACGCTGCCATCGACGCATTGGAACAAGCTGACAAGAGCGTCGACGCGCTGGTGCAAGCCGTCGCCGCCGACAAGCCCGAGGTTGTTGTCGACCTGGGTGATATCTCGCGCCGCCTGCACGAGCTGGCCGAGAACCTCAAACTCATCATTGATGGTACCGACGAGCACTACGTGTATTCGCTGCAGGTCAATCGCAGGCTGCGTGCCGGCGGAGAGTCAATGACCGCAGAGCGCATCGACATTGGCGAGGCCTTGGCAACCGAGTGGCTGCCCGAGGTTCACACGGCTATCTTTGCCTCGGCGACCATGACGGTGTCCAAAAGCTTTGAACACTTTAACCATGCGGTCGGCCTCGATCGCATCGGTGCTTCAACATCCTCATCGCTGCACTTGGACTCGAGCTACGACTTCGATTCGAACATGGCCGTAGTCGTTGCGGGCGATATCCCCGATCCGCGCGATCGTGAGAGCTATCTTACGGCGCTCGAGCGCGTGCTGGTCGACGCCCATCTTGCCATGGGCGGATCGGTGCTCACGTTGTTCACCAATCGGCGCGACATGGAGGACCTATACGCCCGCGTTGAGCCCAAGATGGCCCGTGCGGGTCTGGAGCTCAACTGCCAGCAGCGCAACTCATCTCCGCGTCGCCTACGCGACCGGTTTATCAACGAGCCAACCTCGTCGCTTTTTGCGCTTAAGGCCTTCTGGGAGGGGTTTGACGCCAGCGGCGAGACGCTGCGCTGCGTCATCATTCCCAAGCTGCCGTTCTCGAGCCCCACGGACCCGCTCTCGTGCGAGCGCAACCTGCGCGAAGACCGCGCTTGGGCGCGCTATTCGCTGCCCGAGGCGGTGCTCGAGGTTAAGCAGGCGGCTGGCCGCCTTATCCGCTCGTCGACCGATTGCGGCGTGCTGATTCTGGCCGACCCGCGCCTGGTGACGAAGGGCTACGGGAAGAAGTTCTTAACGTCGCTGCCCACGAGCTCCTACCAGCACATCGAATCGGCGCAGATCGGTCACTATCTGCAACTGTGGCGCGCACGCCACGAGCGGCGGCGCTAAAGCGGACAGACGAGGGTTTTTGCCATATCGCACAGACGCTTTGACAGGGTGGGGTCATCCAAGATGCGGATGGCTCCGCCCGCTGCGATTATCTGGCTCAGTAGCCAACGCTCGGAGCCGTAATGCACGGTTACCGTTGCCATGTCTGCCCCGCTGCGCTCGATGAGGGTGATGCCGGCCCAGTCCAGATGCTCCGCCATATCGAATGGCATCAAGAGCTTTGCGCTACGCTGCGTCCGGGCAAGGGAATCGTGGAGGGATGCAACGTCTGGTGTGTGAGGCACGACGGAGTCTTCCGTCAGGGTGAGTCCCTCGATTTTATCCATGCGATAGGTGCGCTGCTCATCGACTGCGATGTCCCAGGCAATCAGATATGTTTGGTCGCCGTTTGCCGTAATGCGCAAGGGGTCGACCAGACGCTCGCGTGGCCGTGCATCGTCCATCGAGCGATACGAGATACGGCAACGAACACCGTCCTGAATGGCGCAGCTCAGCTGCTGCCAGTGCGACCCGTGGTTGACGGTGTCAAAGACGCGCTGGTTATAGCCGAGCTCTTCGGGCAGAAGGGCATGTCGAATCCGAGCTGCCGTCTGCGGCTCGATCCCCAACGATTCGAGTTCGTGGTTGAGCACGGCGCCCTCGGCGGCACTCAAGCGCAACGGTAGCACACGTCCGGCGTCACCGGTGAGGACCACACGCTCGCCGTGGCATTCGCAGATGATGCGCGCACCCGATTCTCGGTCCGCGAGCGTCGAGACGATCTCGAGAATCTCGTCGAGCGACGCCCCCGTGATGTCAAAGCGACTGCAAATCTCGTTTCGAGTCATGCCGTTCTCGCCGGCGGCGTAGAGGGCCTCCATGATGTCGATGGCGCGCGAGAGCCTCTGCTCGCTGGTGAGTTTACGCACGGGCATGCTCGTGCACCGTCCTTTCGATGAGGTGGTTCCACGCCTGTTTGAGCGATTTGGGGGCCATGGGCCTCATGCCGTCCATGGCGTGGACCATGCAAAATGAGGCGGCGGCTTCAAGATCGCGCACGTCAACGGTCCAGGTCCATCCCGCATCGGTGTGTGCGAGCTCACCTCGCCCGCGCGTGAGGCCGTTGATCATATCGATCTGCGTCTGCGGGGCGAACGAGAACGTAGCTGCAACGGGCGGTTGGTCGGCAAAATCGAATTCAAAGAACAGATAGTCGTTGAGATTGAAGTCCGCAGGGATGACGTAGGCCTTCGAAGGACGCCAAGCGCGAACGATACGGTCGCAGCGGAATGTCCTGATGTCGCCGGTGGCATTGTCGAGACCGCAAAAGTACGCCGAGCCCTCGTGCTCGAACATGCCGTAGACGCAGACGGTACGTTCTTTCTGCTCGCCGCGCCCGTTCTGATATAAAAATCGCAGTGCACAACGATCGGCAAAGGCGCTCCATACCGCATCGACGGTGGGAGAGCGGCTGATTGTCGCCTCGTCCGCCGTCGTCCTGCCGGTGAGGTAGGCAATTTTGGAGCGAATATCGGCAAGCGGCGCGGCAAAGGTGGAAGAGCCGGCCGCTAGCGTCTGGTCGATGGCGTTGAGTAGGATGTCGGCGTCGTCTGCGGTGATGAGGCCACCTGCTGCAAACGTGTGCTCGCGGTCGATTGTCCACGAGCTTTCCTCGGTCTCCTGCGCACCGGCGGGGCGAACCTCCTTGATTAAGATGCCACGCTCGAGCAGTTTGTCACGATCGCGCCGAAACTTGCGCTTATCCGAGTCGATGTTGCCCGAGCCATATCCCAGGTCAGAATCCAAGACGATCTGCTCGGTCGTCAGCGGTTCGGGGGAGCTGTTGAGCACAAAGAAAAGATTGAGGATGCGCTGAGCCGTTTTATCGAAACTGGGCTCCGAATTCCCCTTTTTAATTGTCGCGGTCGCGTCGCTTGCCGTCATAGAGTCCTCGCATGAGAAGGTGGTTTGATGCCATGATTTTAGTCCGATATGGAGATTAGGCTATATCCTTGTCCGCTCGGGGCGTTAAGATGGCCCGAATTCGGTCGTTTGCGCTCGCTCGGGGTATACTTTCGACTATATACGGTTCTAATGTGCATGCATTGGGCCTATTTGTCGGATTATGGATGTGGAGCGCACATGGCGAACACCCAGAACTATATTAACCACCTGCTGCAGAACACCGGCATTACGTCGGCATGCAGCGAAGAAGAGCGCTTGGCTGCCGAGGATATCGCTCAGATCTTCCGCAACCACGGCTTTGATCCCGAGGTTCAGGAGTTCAATGCCCCGGCGCCCAGTAGGTTGGCATTTGCCGTTACCGGTATTCTTGCGTTTGCCGGCGCCCTACTGATGGGCATCGGCGGCGGCATCGGCTTGGTCGGCACCTTGCTGGCCATTGCCGGCGCCGTTCTTTACGTGCTCGAACGCACGGGCCACCCCGTGGTTTCGCGCCTGGGCAAGACGGGCGTGAGCCAAAATGCCATCGCCTACCACAAGGCCTCGGGCCCGCTTGCGTCTCCGCGCAACCGCCCGGTGGTCGTTGTCGCACACTACGACTCTCCCCGTGCTGAGTTGCTCGCCCGCGAGCCCTATGCTTCTTATCGTGCGCTCATCGCCAAGCTGCTGCCCGTTGCCACGGTTGCCCCTGCTGCCGTTGCCATCTTGCGTATCCTGCCGCTCCCCGGCGCGCTCAAGGTTCTGCTGTGGATTGTCGCGATCCTCGCTTCCCTCGTTGCGCTTGCCAACGCGGCAAACATCATTTCTAACCGCTACATTCTTCCCTATACGTCCGGCGCGGTGTGCAACAAGTCTTCTGTCGCCGCTATGCTCGGCGTTATGGACAACGTTGCTCCCTTCCAGGGCGAAAACGAGTTTCCCGACGATGTTCCGTTCGATACCTATTTTGGGGAGCAGAAGCGTCGTGCCGAGGAGATGGCGCGCGCAGCAGCGGAGTATGCCGCGGCCCAACAGCAAAACGACTACGGCAACACCATCGAGTATGAAGAGCCTACCTACGCCGAGGACGAGTTCGGTCAGCCGATTGCTCCCGACGCTCAGACCGAGCCCGAACAGGGCGAGGCTTTCGACGAGCAGATCGAGGGCTTTGAGGGTGCGTCTGCCGACGAGACGCTGATTGGCGCCATCGTGCCCGAGGATCAGAATCAGGCTGTCCAGGCCGAAGAGTTCAATGACGAGGTTCCCACTGCCGAGCCGGCGGAGGAGCCTGTCGCGGCCGAGCCCGAGCCCAAGCTCTATCGCAATGCCGCCGGCAACATCCGCTTTGGTTCGGATGCCATCCGTGCGCTCGGAATGCTTCCCGAATCCTGCACGCTCGATTATGAGGAGGGCGAGGAGCCGACGTTTGAGCCCGAGCCTGCGCCCGTTGTCACCGTGGATGATGAGTCTGCCGCGGTTACCGCTGCCGTTGCCGAGCCCGAGGCGGTGTCCGCGATCGATCCCGCGGCAGGACTGGACATTTTGGCTCCCGCCGCGCCGGCGCAAGACGTTGCGGACGAGTCTGACGACGATTACGTTGAACAGCCGAGGCGCGTGTCTTACGAGAGCGATACTGATTTCTCGGCCGAGATTCCCGCGGCAACGCCCCATGCCGATATTGCATCCGCGTTCTCTTCGATTGGCGCCAGCGCTTCCAACTTCTTTAAGGGTGCGCTTGCAAAGGGCAAGAAATTTGTCGACGATTTCGAGGAGAAGCGCGCTGCCGCACGCGAGGCTGCCGAGCAGGAGGCTATCGCTCAACAGCAGGCAGCCGAGGCGGCACGCGAGCGCGCAGCGCAGGAGTTCGAGCAGAACGAGACTATGCAGTCCGTGCCCGTCGACGCTGCCGAAGCTACAACGTCCTTTGAGTCCCAGCAACCGGCGTCCGCGGATGTTGTTGAGGCGACGACGTCTTTCGAGGCTCAGCAGCACGTCGATAGCACCATGTCGTTTGATGCCGCGCAGTTCGATTCCACGATAACGTTTGAAAAGCAAGGCACCGCGATTGCCGAGCCCCTTCCTGTTTCCGATGAGCAGGGCGACGCGGCAGACGATGACGAGCCTATTGATGCTGCCGAAATCCAAGATGCCGCCGAGGATGAGGCCGTCGAGGCCAACCCTGACGAAGAGCAATACGCGGCAGCCGAGCAAGATGATTCGACCGAGGTCGAGCAGGAGGAAGTGCCTGCGGTTTCCGAGACTCCCGAGACAGATGAGTCGAGGCCTTACTCCACGCAGATTTTCACCATGCCGACCCCGAGTGGTTCCGGTGCCACGGTTGTCGATGCTGCTCCCACCCAGGACGAAACGGTCGATTCCCTTATGGCCCAGATTTCCTCCCAGGCATCACCGCGTCCGCAGATGAATGTTCCCGATCCGGCGTCGGCTCCGTCGCCCGCGCCTTCCTCGTCTCCGCTGGCTTCAGTCCCCGATCCGTCGCTGCCGTCGATGAAGCAGACAAACGTTGCGTCTCGTACGTCGCTGTTCGACCTTCCCGACCCCTCTGCACAGGTCAACGACCCCTTTGCTACCGCTCAGGGTCCCGAACCCACATCGGCACCCGTTGCGCCTCCTATGCCCGTTGCGTCGGGCGCTCAGCCGATCGAGACCATTTCGGCTCCCGCCCCGGCGGCACCCAAGCCTCGCAAGCGCGGCCTGGGCGGCCTGTTCGGTCGTAAAAAGAAAAACGAACAGGACAGCATGAGTGATTGGCTGGGCGTCGAAGACGATTACGATGCCAAGAAGTCCGGTCGCGGCATCGGTTCGTGGGATAATTTCGAGGACGATAACGATGGCTGGAAGGGCGGCGCTGCGTCTTCCGACGGCGCTTCTTCCGAAGATATGCTCTCGGCTGTCGCCTCTATGGGCGATGATGAGCTGCTCGGTCACGATATCTGGTTTGTGGCAACGGGCGCCTCGGATTGTGATGGCGCCGGCATGAAGGCCTTCTTGGCTTCGCATCGCGATAAGCTCCGCGGCGTTTTCTTCATCAATCTTGAATCCGTCGGCGCCGGTAGGCTTTCGGTGGTGACGGTTGAGGGCGAACAGCAGCTGCTCAAGGGCGATCGCCGCATCATGAATCTGGTCAGCAAGGTGTGCAAGTCGTTCCATGTCGATTGTGGCGCGCTCGAGATGCCCTATGCCAAGACCGATGCCTACGCCGCGCTCGAGGCGAGCCGCCGAGCCCTCACCATCGCCGGCGTGGACGGCACGCGTCTGGCTTGCGCTCGTACCGAGGACGACCTGCCCCACAATGTCAACCCGACGAACATTGCCACGGTATCCGAGGTCGTGACCGAGGTTATCCGCCGTTCGTAGACGGAGCTCTAAGGAGTCAACGTGTTTTCGTATATTAAGCGCCATTGGCCTGTCTACGTGATTTTGACCTTGATTGCCATTGCGTTAGGGTTTGGAGCTGCCTACATCGTGGGCGCGAAGGGCTCGACCCCCGCCTCCGCAATCAGCGAAGAGGTGGAGCAAGAACAGAGCACGGGTGCCGATGGGATTCCTGAGTCCGAGCAGGCAATCGTTGATGGTGGATCTTCGTCTGCAGAGTAGATACGGCGATTTAAATGATTGAAAGCGGGCGAGCCGCTTTTTCATCGCGCTAGCGCTTCTTTGGGATTGACCTAAGGCGAGCGAACCATAGGGCTGCGGCACCCGAGGTCAGGAGCGCGGTGATGCAAGCGGCGATGGGAGCTGATCCTGTTGCCGGTAGGTCCTGCGGTAGGGTACAGCGTTGAATGACACTGTCCTCGTCATGTGACTCAAGTTTATCGCCGCCGCCGTTGCGGCAAAGATCGACGCGTGCGCTGTTGGTGAGTGCAGTTTGGGGTGTATAAGCCGACGTTGCCTGCATGTGCACGACTGCGCCCCGAGCATCTGTGCCAAGGATTGCTTTGGCATCGTCAAGGTCGTCGTGCTCATCTTTGAGATCATCGCGGGTCCAAGAATCCGCATCGCTTCGAGTCGTAAAGTCGGCGGCTACTGCACCGTATTCAATGCGAATGCCCGTCACGACGGTATTGGATGCAAGGTCGAGTTCTTTCGCCTCGAGTGTGGTGGATTCCGTGGTCGAGACATCCGCCTTCCAGAGGTGCCAGCCGTCGTAATCGACGAGGCGGCAATCCTCACCCAGACTCTCTTTTACTTCGTCGGACTCAAGCCAAGGATTTTCGTGCCCATCGTCAAGCGTCGCGTTTGCCGGCTCATCGACGTCTGTCGAGTCCAACGGCGTCGTGCGATACCACACGTTGCACAGACCGTTGAGGTCGCCGATGGCGACGGGGGTTTCGATTGAGACGAATCTCGTCGTGCCGTCTTTGGCGCACTCAAGATCATCGGTAATCGTAAACTCATCAACCCAAGTAGCGGAATCGTTTCGAGCATCGATGATATAGGAGAAAAGCCCATCCGTATTAGTTTGCATCGCGGCGCGGTTTTTTCCATCGCCGTTAGCCAACAGACCCTTCCCGATAGGTTGGACAAGTTCCTGACGCTTGTCGACCTGCCCTTTGATCTCGATGGGCGCATCCTTCATCGCGGCGGATTGGACTTCTCCCGTATCCTTTATTTCAAACGTTATCTCCTCGGCAAGGTCATAGGTCCGCGGAGACATCGTTTCGCGCAACGAGTAGGTGCCGGGTGCAAGATGTTCGATGCGGTGCGGCTTGTCGGATGAGGTCCAGGAGTCTATTTCGGTTTTATCGGGACCATATAAGGTGAGCTGTGCGCCTTTCACTTCCTGCTCTCCGCTTGCATCGACCTTGGAGATATCAACCTTGGTGTAATCGTCGGATACGTTAAGCCGTGCTTCCACAACGGGTGTTTTCTGGTCGGCATAGGTAAGGTCGACGATATGGTGCGTCCGGTCGAGTAAGAAGCCGGTCGGCGCTTGAGTCTCGACAACCTCGTAGCGTGCGGTGCCAGATCCCAGCGGGAGGTCGTCCGCGCGTGCTTCTCCAGTTTCATCCGTCGTGACGGTAGCGACAGTCTCACCATCGAGCGCGGCAATGCTACCGTCGGGTCGAACAATATCACCTGAGGCACGGATCTCAAAGATGGCGCCCGCGAGGCTGCTGCCGTCTACGGCATCGGTTTTAACGATCCTGATGTTTCCGGTCGCGGCGTGGTCATAATACGAGACGATTGCAACGGGCGTTAGGTTTATATCGGCGGGTATGTTTACCTCGATCTCTCCGCCGACAAGATAGGGCTCTTTGGCCGAGGTTTCGCGTACATAATAGGTGCCCGGCACGAGCGATTCGGGCAGCGTGACGGTGCCGGTCGCGTCAGTCGTAAAGGTGTCCATTACGTTATGTGCTGGATACCAGCATGTTTGTGAGACAGGTTTGTGATTGCTGTCGAGGAGTTGGAAGGTGAATCCGGCTAGGGGAACAGAAGCGCCTGTTTGGGCATCGCGTTTTACAATCTGGAGATGCGTCGACAGAGCGTGGTTGTCCACGATATATTGAAGCTCGGCGCCGTCGGAAATCTGATTGGCCTCGACGGTCCATTCCCCCGCACGTTTAAAACCCTCGGGGACGGTTTCCGGAACCTCACGAACCGTGTAGCCGGCGCGGTCGTATGGGACGGCTCCGTGGACACCGGCTGGTCGCTTGCCTGTGCCGAACCATGCTTCGGGCTGGTCTTTGGTGGAGGCAAAGCCATAGATGTTTGTAGTCAGTGTGCCAACAACCTGCTGAGAGCTGTTACTGACAACCTCAAAGACAACATCTCCTGCCGGCTGCTCCAGGCCGGATTGATCGCTATTGCCGTAGTCCTTGAATTTGGAAATCTCAAGGTCAAACGCAATGGGGATATCGGAAACGCGAGATTCGATCTCGACCACGCCTGAATCGCCGAGTTGGTCGGCTCCAACGGTGTAAGACCAACTGTCACCGGAGGGCAAATAGCCCTCGGGCGCCTTCGATTCATAGATGGTAAAGGTTCCCAGGGGGACATCGGTGAGGGTAGCTCGACCGCTTTCATCGGTTCTGAGAGTTTGTGTCCATCCAGGGGTTGATTGCGATACGCACACGAATTCTGCTCCTGCGAGCGAAGCCCCAACTTGGGGGCCTGCATTCGTTGCGGCGTCGAGCTTTACAATGCGCAAGGTAATGGTGCCGGGTTGTTCATCAATGGTGACGTATCCGCCGTTATCCGTCGTGGTAAAGGCAATGCGATCGTGCAGGGGGATATAACCAGCTGGCGCTGTTGTCTCAACTAGGTAGTATGCCGTGTTGGGTAGGAGTGTTGCCTGCGCTCGACCGTTGCTGTCCATCTGGACGGTGGCGATACGCGCGCCGCTGGCGCTCTCAAAAACATCGAATGTTGCCCCGTCAAACTGATAAGTATTGTTTCCGCTGGTAATGGCAGCGTTTGCAGACTGCTTTTGGAAGGAAACAGAGACCGCCGGCAGTACATAGAGCATGTCTTGACGTTTGCTGCCGCCCGATACGGTTCCTATATAGCGCCGCGCGCGGTGCGGAGCGGCTTTGATGCTTCCTGATTTTGCGCTGTCGTGGAGCCACCGCGCAGCCGCTACGACTTCATTGTCGGCGGTAAAGTGCCCACTCTTGGTTTTGCCCTGAGCGGTCGTGTAGGAGTAGGTGCCGTCGACATGGGTAGTGCCGTTGAGCATCCATACGGCAAGCTGGGTGGCGGCGCGGGCGCGATCGGGTGAAAGATGGTAACCGCCAAACGACGTGGCGGTAGGATATCCGTGACAAACGATTGCCGCGAACTCGTCGTCGAGCCACACCCAGCCTTGATCAAAGTTGAGCCATGGACCGCCCGGCTTGGTGGGCCCGGGGCGTTCCTGGTTCATGCAGTAGGCAATCGAGGCGTCTTGAGCTTCATATTTGCCGATGAAGAAGGGCCCACAATCATCGCTAATAGTACGGAAGCCGAGCTGGTCGTAGCCATCGACGGCAAATGCGGCTCCCGGTGCTAGGCAGCCGAACAGCAGGAAGAGGAGCAGGAGCAGCGGACCTGTTGCGATTGCGCTGTGGACAGAGTGCGTGGGTGCGTTGGACATGGCTGCTCCTTATCCCTCGTGCGCCGCATGGGGAGGTTGCGACGCGTAGGATGAGGATACCCCCGAGGTTCATGCGGGTAAGTACCGGAGCCTGACCAAAAGCTTGCCCAATTCCTGACAAATTGAGCTCGAATACAACAATCAGGCAAAAGCGCAGGTAGAAGATAAGGAGAACAGGAGGCCAAAGGTCCTCGTCTCCACAATTGATGCGATTTTCAAACGAATCTCCACAGCTAAAACAAGCATCGCCACCCTTGTATCGAACAAGACAACCGCGTTATACTAGCCAACACACAAGCGGGCATCGCCAAGTGGTAAGGCATCAGCTTCCCAAGCTGACACTCGCGGGTTCGAGTCCCGTTGCCCGCTCCATTCGAATTTCAGGCACGGTAACGTTTCGCTACCGTGCCTTTTTCAATAAAGTGCCGGGACTCGAACCCGACAGGGTGCGAGCGTTAAATAAACGCGAAGCGTTTATAGCGAGCAGGCAAGGTCGCCGATAGGCGACCGCAGCCGGTGCGGATTTGCGAAGCAAATACGCGGACGTCCCGTTGCCCGCTCCATCGAGCATGGGAGACAGCCGGGAGTGTCAGATTCAACCCATATTGCCCGTGCATAGGCGTAGGTCCGGGACATGCCGACCGCAGCCGGTGCGGATTTGCGAAGCAAATACGCGGACGTCCCGTTGCCCGCTCCAATTCCAAAATGTTAGGTTAATGCCTGCTGCCCATACTTGCACCTGCGCACGGTACAATGGTTGGGTTACGACCAACGTGCCAATAACCAAAAAGGAGCCGCTATGATCGATCGCTATACCCGCCCGGAGATGGGACACATCTTCTCCCTCGAGAACAAGTACGCCATTTGGCAGGAGATCGAGGTCCTGGCCTGCGAGGCCCAGGCGGAGCTCGGCAAGATCGGCATTTCTAAAGACGAAGCCCAGTGGATCCGCGACCATGCCAACTTTGAGAAGGCAAAGGTCGACGAGATCGAGGAGGTCACGCGCCACGATGTCATCGCCTTCCTGACCAACATGAAGGAGTACATCGACGCCGATGTTCCCGAGGGCGACCCCAAGCCCAGCCGCTGGGTTCACTATGGCATGACCAGTTCCGATCTGGGCGACACGGCTCTGTGCTACCAGCTCACCCAGGCCTGCGACCTGATCATCGAGGACGTCAAGAAGCTCGGCGAGATTTGCAAGCGTCGCGCCTTTGAGGAGCGCAACACGCTCTGTGCCGGCCGCACTCATGGCATCCACGCCGAGCCGATGACCTTCGGCATGAAGTTCGGCTCTTGGGCCTGGGAACTCAAGCGCGATCTGGATCGTCTTGAGGACGCCCGCAAGAATGTTGCCTTCGGTGCCATCTCGGGCGCTGTTGGCACGTACAGCTCCATCGAACCGTTTGTCGAGGAGTATGTCTGCGAGCACCTGGGTCTGGTTCACGACCCGCTGTCCACGCAGGTTATCAGCCGCGACCATCACGCCTATCTCGCCGGCGTTCTCGCCACCACCGCGGCCACCTGCGAGCGCATCGCTACCGAGGTTCGCAATCTGCAGAAGACCGATACGCTCGAGGCCGAGGAGCCGTTCCGTAAGGGCCAAAAGGGCAGCTCCGCCATGCCGCACAAGCGCAACCCCATCACCATGGAGAAGGTCTGCGGTCTGTCGCGCGTCGTGAAGTCCAACGCCCAGGTTGCCTTCGATAACGTCGCCCTGTGGCACGAGCGTGACATTTCGCACTCCTCTGCCGAGCGTGTCGCCCAGGCCGACAGCTTCATCGCCCTCGACCACATGTTCCAGTGCCTCATCCGCGTTATCGACGGCCTGCAGCTGTACCCTGCCCGCATGATGGCCAACCTCAATAAGACCCGCGGCCTCATCTTCTCCTCCAAGGTGCTGCTGGCCCTCGTCGACACGGGCATCACCCGCGAGGACGCGTACGCCATTGTGCAGGAGAACGCCATGGCAACCTGGCACGAGGTGCAGGATTGTGTCTCCGGCCCCACCTTTAAGGAGCGTCTCGAGGCCGACCCGCGCTGCACCGTCAGCCAGGGGAAGCTCGACGAGATCTTTGATCCGTGGGACTTCCTCACCCGTATCGACACGGTCTTTGATCGTCTGGAGCAGCTGAGCTTCGAGTAGGTTCGGGCATAACGTTAGCTTTTTAGGGCGCTTTGCTGGTAATGTGTGTTGCCGGCAAAGCGCCTCGTTGCATTTAGGGAAAGACGGGGATAATAGTCGTCTCGAATAACATTCTGAGAGGGGATCGCATGATTTCGTTTGATTACAAGCCTCAGGGCGTGTGTGCTCGCAATATTCACCTTGACCTTTCCGATGACGGCAACAAGGTGATAGGCGTTGAGTTTACCGGTGGCTGCGACGGCAATCTCAAGGCAATCTCCAAGCTGGTCGAGGGCGCTCCTGCCGATCGCGTAATCGAGGTTCTCGCCGGTAATACCTGCGGTATGAAAAAGACCTCCTGCGCCGACCAGCTTACGCGCGCCATCGAGGCCGCTCGCGCCGAGATCGCCTAATGGGTATCGCCGATCACATCAAGAACGGTATATCGCGTCGCGGCTTTGTACTCGGTGGGGCTGCCGCGGGCGCTGCCACGGTGCTTGCCGGATGCTCGAAAAAAACGGGTACCAGCGATGATGCCGCCGGCGAGCCGCAGGTTATCAAGGACGATTCCAAAATTATCTCGATTACGGATGAGTATGAGGCTGTCGACATCGATCTTGAGCCGGCGGCGTCGTGGACGCTGCCTCTGGGTACGCTGCTGTACTACTGCGACGGCGATTACGCCGCGGCGATGATGGCGCCCGCATCGGCATTGCACGCCAACACGCTCGGTGTGCTCAACCTGGGCGATGGCTCGCTTACCACATTAATCGAGGATCCTGTCGAGGGCACGGGATATGCATTCTACGATGTCCGCGCCGGCGACGGCGTATTCGCGTGGGTTGAGATGAACTTTGCCAATTCATCGTGGAAGCTCTACGCTCAAAATCTGTCGGGCGCTTCGCTCTCTGGCGATGTGGTTGAGCTCGATCGAGGTGGCAAGGACTATGATCCGCCCCTGTTTACGGCGTTCGGGTCATCAGTCATCTGGTATAAAATGCCTTCGGCAGGCGGCAATAAAACGAGTAGTGATTCGTTTTGCTATCGTCGCTCACTTGATGAATCCAAGGCCGAGACAATTTGGAAATCGACGGGCCGCTTTGCATCGGCCCCGCGCGCGAGCGACGGCATTTTGACCATCTCGCCGCGTGTCCGCAACGACGAGGGCGTCTACTACGGCATAACGGCAATCGATCTGACCGACGGCAACAACACCAAGCGTGCCCAGCTAGTCCTTCCCTCGTCAGTCTCGCCTTTCGAGGCCGTGTATATGGGCGATACCTTCGTGTTTTCTATCGAGGCGGCCTATAGCGGCGTGGGCAGCCTGGGCAATATGGGCACGTATATCGGTAATGAGGGAGGGCCGTACCTCTTTCTGTCACGCGAGCCGCTCGCATGTGCGGCTGGCAAGAAGAATAAATACCTTGTTAAGGTACAGGCGTCGCATTTCCTGATCGACACCTCTGCCAAGACCTATGGCTCGCTGCTGTCGCCCGACCGCGCTTTGGAGTATGGCGATTATCCAGCTACGGCGGGAAAATCGGACTCATTCCTTACGTACGCCACGGTGCGCAACAGCCAGGGTATACCAGAGACGGTCACTGCACGCCTATTCTCTCTTTAAGCTTAGAGGGGTTAAAAAGGCGCCAACAGGGGAATAAACGCGTTGTAATTGTGAGTACCGCCCGCCGAGCTGCCGCGTCATAGCGGCATCCGGCGGGCTCAGGTGCGTTAAAATGAGCTTGTTCTTAGCTAATTGAGACAGGGGGGCCGTGTTATGGCTTCAGATGCAAAAAAGATTCTGCTGGTCGAGGATGAGAAGGCAATCCGTGACGCTGTCGCTGCCTATCTCGAGCGCGAGGGCTATTGGGTTGTGGGCGTGGGCGACGGCCAGTCCGCTATCGAGGAGTTCGAGAAGCATCAGTTCGACCTGGTCGTGCTCGACCTCATGCTCCCTAAGATTCCCGGCGAGCGCGTTTGCCGCACCATTCGCGACACCTCGGATGTCCCCATCATTATGCTGACGGCCAAGGGCGAGATCGAGGACCGTATTATCGGTCTCGAGCTCGGTGCCGACGACTACCTGATCAAGCCGTTCTCGCCGCGCGAGCTTGTCGCGCGCGTGCGCGCCTTGTTCCGCCGTGCCCACCAGGCCGATGAGCCGGCCGTCGAGGTGCTCGACTTTGGCGATCTGGTCATTGACATCTCGGGCCACAAGATTTTGGTCGAGGGCAAGGAAGTCGACCTGACGGCTTCCGAGTTCAAGCTGCTCACCACGCTTGCCCGTCACCCCGGCCGCGTCTACAACCGCATGGAGCTGGTCGAGAAGGTGCTCGGCTACGACTTTGAGGGTTACGAGCGCACTATCGACAGCCACGTGAAGAACCTTCGCGCCAAGCTGGGCGACGACCCCAAGAAGCCCAAGTGGCTCTACACCGTCCACGGTGTCGGCTACCGCTTCGAGGCTCCGACCAAGACCGATAAGTCGGACGAGAAATAAAGGAAATCACATATGACACCTGCGCGCTTTGAAATCGGGCAAAAGCATAAGCAGGAGAACGAGGCGGGTTCCAAGGCTAGTTGGAACACGCCTCGTTCCGATTCACGGCCAACGATGAGCTATCCCTCGCGCATGGCCCTGGCTTTTGCCCTGACATCGCTCATGACGGTATTGGTATTGGTGGGCGTAGTCTCCGTTGTATGGGGCACGGTTTTTACGGATTACACGCGCTCCAATATTGTCGAAATCACCAATTCCGCTGCCGAAAAGTTGGCAACGTCATATGAGGAAAACGGTTCTTGGGCTGCGGGGGAGCTGCGTACGGTCGCGACATCGAGTTTGGTGTCCGACGATCTGGGTATGCAGGTCGTCAATAAAAAGGGCGTCATCGTCTACGACGACTCGTGGCCCTCGGCAAGCGCTACTGCCGATGTGCGCGAAAATCAGGCGACGACCGACGATGCGAGCGGAAAGAGGGCATCGCACAGCCCAGTCTCGTCTGCTCCCACCGATTCCAATAGCGTTGCCAACGTTGAGATCGTGACGTCCTCCGGCGAGCACGTGGGTCAGGTCAAATTGTGGGCGGTTGGCTCCGATGCCCTGCTCACCAGGGCAGACTCGGCATTCAGAGAGAAGACCTTTAACGCCATGGCCCTTGCCGCGGTTGTGGCCGTCTGCATCTCGGTCGTTATCGGAGCGCTCATGTCGCGCATGCTCACCAAGCCGATTCATCGTATTACCAGCACCGCCAAGCAGATTCGCGATGGAGACCTGTCCGCTCGTACGGGCTTGCGCGGCGATGATGAGATCGATCAGCTGGGAGAGACCTTCGACGAGATGGCCACCTCACTCGAGAAGGACATGAAGCACGAGAAGCGCCTGACCTCTGATGTTGCCCACGAGCTGCGTACGCCGCTCATGGCCATGCTTGCAACGGTCGAGGCCATGCAAGACGGTGTGTATCCCACCGATGACGAACACCTGGAAACGGTCGCATCCGAGACGCGTCGTCTGGCCCGTCTGGTGCAGCAGATGCTCGACCTGTCGCGCATGGAAAACAGTATCGCGCCACTCAACCTGGAGCCGGTGGATATGGTGCCGTTTGTGCGTTCGATTGTGAATGGCCAGGAGCGCTTGTTTGCCGACCGTGACTTGCGTTTGCGCTTTGCAGATGAGACGCAGGGCCACGATGACGTTGTCGAGGCGGATCCCGACATGATCACGCAATGCGTCATCAACCTCTTGAGTAACGCCATGCGCTATACCCCCGAGGGCGGATGGGTCGTGGTGTCGGTGCTCAGTGACCGTAAACACGTCGATATTGCGGTCTCGGACACGGGCATTGGAATCGCCAAGGAAGACCTGTCGCGCATCTTCGGTCGTTTTTGGCGTGCCGACGCCAGTCGCGCCCGCGAGGCGGGTGGCCTGGGCGTGGGCCTCGCCGTGACCAAGCAGATTGTCGAGCGCCACCATGGCTATATATCCGTGGAGTCGGAGCTTGGAAAGGGTACAACTTTTACGATTCATCTGCCACGCGAGCACACGGCGGACGCGGCATCTACTACAATGGAGCACTAGCTTTTCGCTACTCGGTGAAGGAGGGGTTTCGTCCCTGCCGCTCCGAGTTTGCGAAAACGTGCGGGGGAGAACCCGCATTACTGTCGTATTTAGGTAAGGAGTGACTCACGTGACAACGATGGAGCGTCGTCCGGATTCCCGTGGCAAGGTTCGTGATATCTATGATGCCGGTGAAAACCTGCTGATGGTCGCCACCGACCGCATTTCTGCGTTCGACTTTATTCTCCCCGACGAGATTCCGTTTAAGGGAGAGGTGCTCAACCGCATCTCGGCATTCTGGTTCGATAAGTTTGCCGACATCGTTCCCAACCACCTCGTCTCCATCGACCCGGCGGATTTCCCCGAGGAGTTTGCCGAGTATCGTGACTATCTCGCTGGTCGCGCCATGCTGGTCAAGAAGGCCCAGACGATTCCTATCGAGTGCATCGTCCGCGGCTATCTGACCGGTTCGGGCAAGAAGACCTATGACGAGAACGGCACCGTCTGCGGCATTCAGCTGCCCGAGGGCCTGACCGAGGCCTCAAAGCTTCCCGAGCCGCTGTTCACGCCGTCCACGAAGGCCGAGATCGGCGATCACGACGAGAACATTTCGTTCGAGCGTTGCTGCGAGATCGTGGGCGAGGACATCGCCACGCAGATTCGCGACCTGTCCCTCAAGATTTACAAGGCTGCCGCCGAGTATGCAGCGACCCGTGGCATCATCATTGCCGACACCAAGTTCGAGTTCGGTGTCATCGATGGCAAGGTTACGCTGATCGACGAGTGCCTAACGCCCGACTCCAGCCGTTTCTGGCCCGCCGCCAGCTACGAGGAGGGCAAGATTCAGCCCAGCTACGACAAACAATTCGTCCGCAATTGGCTCAAAGCCAACTGGGATATGACGGGGGAGACCCCGCACCTGCCCGCCGAGGTCATCGATGGCACGTCCGAGCGCTATCGCGAGGCCTTCCAGATCATCACGGGCTCCCAGTTCACAAGCATGAAGGAGAACGCATAAGTGAGTACCCGTAGCGCCACGAACAAGCGCACGCAATCCCACGAAGTTACCGGGGTTGCGCGCAAGTCCGCCGCATCTGCTAAGCCCGCCCGCCAGGCAGCGAGCTCCGTTCGCGTCGTGCCGGCATCATCCAAGGCACGCCGCAAGGAGCTCGAGAAGGGCGAAAACCTGGAAGGTCTTTCCAAGGAGGAAAAGCGCGCCCGCAAGGCCAAACAGCGTGCCCGCGAGGATCGCATCTACACGGTGTCGAATATCCTCCTCAAGCAGGATGAGGACTACACCAAGCGCCGTCGTATCTGGTGGGCCGTGCTCGCCATCGGCATGGTACTCGTCGTGGCAATTTGGGCTTCGCTCTACTTCGCTCCCGGCGGCACGGTGTCCAGCCCCGTCCAGATGGTCGGCATCGTTTTGTCCTATGTCATCATCCTGGGTGACTTTATCTACGACTTCGTTCGTATCCGTCCCCTGCGCAACATGTACCGCACGCAGGCCGAGGGCATGTCCGAGAACAAGCTCAACGCTCTTATTGAGCGCGCGGCTGCCGAGGAGGACAAGAAGGACTCCAAGAAGAAGTAGCGTTTGTATTCATACATATCGCTAAGATATAAGGCGCGTCGTTTTAGCGGCGCGCCTTTTTACTGTTCTATAGATAGATGGAGTGGCACATGATTCGAGCTGCCCTGACGGTCGAAGAAGCTCTGGAGGGCATGAAGGCCCTGGAGCCCAAGATTAAAAACTATGCGCGCCTGGTTGTCCGCAAGGGCGTAAACGTCAAGCCCGACCAGGAGGTTGTCGTTCAGTCTCCGGTCGAGTGCGCGCCCTTTGCCCGCGTGGTGGTCGCGGAGGCTTATGCCGCCGGCGCTGGTCACGTGACGGTCATTTGGGCCGATGATGCCGTGACGAGGCTCACGTACGAGCATGTCGATAAAAGCTATTTTGAGCAGACGCCCGAGTGGAAGCGCCTGCAGCTGGATTCCCTGGCCCAGGACGGCGCCTGCTTTATCTTTATCGAGGGTGCGGACCCTGCGGCCCTTAAGGGCATCGATCCCGCCAAGCCTGCTGCAGCTTCTAAGGCAAGGAATACGCAGTGCAAGGTCTTCCGCCGTGGACTGGACTACAACATCAACCCGTGGTGCATCGCTGGCGCTCCGGTCGTGGCTTGGGCACACGAGGTGTTCCCGGGAGACGCCGACGAGGTTGCAATCTATAAGCTGTGGAATGCGATTCTGCACACCGCTCGTGCCGATGGCCAGGACCCGGAGAGCGACTGGGAGCTTCATGACGCGGCATTCGAAAAGAACCTGCGTTTCCTGAACGACAATCGTTTTGACCGCCTATATTACACCGCGGCAAATGGAACCGATCTGACGATTGGCATGACGAAGGGTCACGAGTGGGCCGGCGGCAAGGGTAAGACGCCCGATGGACACCCCTTCTTCCCCAACATCCCCACCGAGGAGGTCTTCACCTCGCCTGATCGTATGCGCGCCGACGGTATCGTGTATTCGGCCATGCCGCTCATTCACCACGGTAACAAGGTTGACGATTTTTGGATTAAGTTCGAGGCCGGCCGCGTAGTGGACTACGATGCCCGCATGGGCAAGGCGACGCTTGCGAGCATTATTGACACCGATGAAGGTGCCGCTCATTTGGGCGAGGTCGCGCTCATTTCCAAGAACACCCCGATCCGCGAAAGCGGCGTTCTGTTCTACGACACGCTCTATGACGAGAATGCCAGCTGCCACCTTGCGCTAGGCGTCGGCTTCCCTGAGTGCATCGAGGGTGGGTATGACATGTCCAAGGAGGAGCTCTTGGAGCATGGCGTTAACGTCTCGAGCACGCACGTCGATTTCATGATCGGCACGGACGACATCGATATTACGGGCATTACGCCTGATGGACGTGAAGTTGTGATTTTCCAGAACGGCCAATGGAGTTGGGAATAGTCCCAGACCGTGGTACAATGCCACCCGCGGGCCGTTAGCTCAGCTGGCAGAGCAGGGGACTTTTAATCCCAAGGTCCAGGGTTCGAACCCCTGACGGCCCACCATAGAATAGAAAGCGATCGACTCCGGTTGGTCGCTTTTTTGTTGCCAAGGCATGGGTTCGACCCGTTTCTCTTTATATATAAGAACGCTTGGCGAACAAAACCTGCCTTTTACCGACGGGAAACAAATAGCTGATGCTTTTGGAGTAAAGTGGCGCTCCAGAGATGACCGATGCCTTAACACCTATAAACCAGCCCGGTCATCGCCAATATCAGAAGCTGCTGCTTCGAATATGGCCTCAGTGAAGTAACTGAGGGTTCTATTCATTTGTGAACACAATATGGAGTGCGTGATTCCCGCCCGCGGGGGCCCTCCGGTCTGGCAATATATCTCCTTGCCGCGCGGCCCGGTGCAACCGGGAACCAGCGCAGGCGTGCACCTTGAGAACCGGATACTGCGAGGATGGACACTGACCTCAGTGTCGCATCCGGGCAGACATCGAACCATTTGAAATGGTCTAACTTGGATTTGTTTTTCGCAAGGCCGCCGAGAGGCGGCCCCGAGAAATTCCTTTTCCTATACTAGAACCATATGAATCGAACGGAACCGATCAGCGAATGACTGAGAGGACCGGACGGGCTCGAAGCCCAGAATATTTTGGACGGAGAGTTCGATCCTGGCTCAGGATGAACGCTGGCGGCGCGCCTAACACATGCAAGTCGAACGGCACCTGCCCTCGGGCAGAAGCGAGTGGCGAACGGCTGAGTAACACGTGGAGAACCTGCCCCCTCCCCCGGGATAGCCGCCCGAAAGGACGGGTAATACCGGATACCCCGGGGTGCCGCATGGCACCCCGGCTAAAGCCCCGACGGGAGGGGATGGCTCCGCGGCCCATCAGGTAGACGGCGGGGTGACGGCCCACCGTGCCGACAACGGGTAGCCGGGTTGAGAGACCGACCGGCCAGATTGGGACTGAGACACGGCCCAGACTCCTACGGGAGGCAGCAGTGGGGAATCTTGCGCAATGGGGGGAACCCTGACGCAGCGACGCCGCGTGCGGGACGGAGGCCTTCGGGTCGTAAACCGCTTTCAGCAGGGAAGAGTCAAGACTGTACCTGCAGAAGAAGCCCCGGCTAACTACGTGCCAGCAGCCGCGGTAATACGTAGGGGGCGAGCGTTATCCGGATTCATTGGGCGTAAAGCGCGCGTAGGCGGCCCGGCAGGCCGGGGGTCGAAGCGGGGGGCTCAACCCCCCGAAGCCCCCGGAACCTCCGCGGCTTGGGTCCGGTAGGGGAGGGTGGAACACCCGGTGTAGCGGTGGAATGCGCAGATATCGGGTGGAACACCGGTGGCGAAGGCGGCCCTCTGGGCCGAGACCGACGCTGAGGCGCGAAAGCTGGGGGAGCGAACAGGATTAGATACCCTGGTAGTCC
>CABUBZ010000009.1 GCA_902489945.1 uncultured Collinsella sp. | reverse complement strand
GTCGCGCCCTTGAAGTTGAACGTCAGATTGTCCAAATGCGGCCCGCGTAACTAAACCCGCTCCGCGATCTCGTGGATGAGGTAGTCGGTCTTTTCCCAGCCCAGGCACGGGTCGGTGATCGACTTGCCAAAGACACCGCCGTCGACCGGCTGGTTGCCGTCCTCCAGGTAGGACTCGATCATAAAGCCCTTGACCAGCTTGGAGATGGACTCGTTGCGGCGGCAGCTGTCGAGCACCTCCTTGCAAATGCGATACTGCTCCAGCGGACGCTTGCCCGAGTTGTCGTGGTTGCAGTCGATGGCCGCTGCCGGATTGGCATAGCCGGCGTGCTCGGTGTAGCGCTCGGCCAGGCGCTCGAGGTGCTCGTAGTGGTAGTTGGGGTAGGTGCGGCCATCGAGGCCGATGTAACCACGCATAACGGCGTGCGCGAGCGGATTGCCGTCGCACTCGACCTCCCAGTTGCGGAAGATGAAGCTCTGGTGCGCCTGCGCGGCGTAAATGGAGTTGAGCATAACGGTGGTAGAGCCGGCAGTGGGATTCTTCATGCCGACGGGTACCGAAATGCCGCTCGACACCAGGCGATGCTCCTGGTTCTCGACCGAGCGTGCGCCCACGGCCACATAGCTCAGCAGGTCAACGAGGTATTGGTAGTTGGACGGGTAGAGCATCTCGTCGGCGGTAAAGAAACCGGTCTCCTCGATGACGCGCAGGTGCATGTGGCGGATGGCCTTAACGCCTTCGAGCAGGTCATCGGGCGCCTCGGGGTCGGGGTTGTGCAGCAGGCCCTTGTAGCCAGTGCCCTTGGTGCGCGGCTTGTTGGTGTAGACGCGCGGAATGATGATGAGCTTGTCCTTGACCTCTTCGGCGGTCTTGGCCAGTCGGTTCATATACTCGAGCACCGAATCCTCGCGGTCGGCAGAGCACGGGCCGATGATGAGCACCTTACGTGCGTCCTCGCCGGTAAAGACTTTGGCGACCTCGGCGTCAAATGCCTGCTTTTTGGCGGTAAGCTCGGCAGAAAGCGGCATTTCCTCGCGGATCTCCATGGGTATCGGCAGCCTGCGTTTGAATTCCATGGCCATAGGGGCCTCCTCAATCTATAGAAAGAGCAATAAGCGTTTTGTCGAATGCTCGGCATTATCCGCTGTCGCACGCTAAAGTGCAAGCCCTTGTCACCCCGAAACCTACCAAAAAGGGACAGGTTTATTTTGGTCGGTTTTATCTGGGAAAATGTCGGCACTCGCCGGAAGGGGGGTCGGCGTACGGCACGCTGGAGCAAGTTGGATCTTCTGCGGCATACCCCGTGGGCAAAAAATGGCAAATATGAGTACTGTTGCTGGCGTAGTCTCATATCGAGCTTACAAGATAATAGGCACAACAGCAAATATGTTCATTAACGTTGGCACACAGAAGCATGCTAACGGGCGTTTTGATTAATTTGAAGGCGTATAGAAGCCGCAAAGAGGTCATTTGAGGCGGTTTTGGCTGCTACTAAAAATGTAACAGTACTCATATTTGACCTTTTTTGGCCACAGGGTCCGGAAGGGGCTGTCAATCGGGCCCCAAGAGAGCTAATTCGAGTGTCGTGGACGAAAAAACGGGGGCGCAGGTTGTCCTGCGCCCCCGTTCTCGGGCGTTATTCGCTCCTTGCGGCCGAATTTACGCCGCCTCGTCGAACTGCGAGTTGTATAGGTCGGCGTAGAAACCGCCCTGGGCGAGCAGCTCGTCGTGCGTGCCCTTCTCGACGATGTCGCCGTCGCGAATCACCAGGATCACGTCGGCGTTGCGGATCGTGGACAGGCGGTGCGCGATGACAAAGCTGGTACGGCCCTGCATCAGCGCATCCATGGCGCGCTGAATGAGCTCCTCGGTGCGGGTATCGACGTTGGAGGTCGCCTCGTCCAAAATCAGCGCCGGGCGGTCGGCCAAAATGGCACGCGCAATGGTCACGAGCTGGCGCTGACCCTGCGAAAGGTTAGTGCCCTCCTCGTTGATCATAAAGTCGTAGCCGCCGGCGAGCGTATGGATAAAGTGGTCGCAGCGTGCGGCGCGTGCGGCGGCTTCGACCTCGGCATCGCTCGCATCGGGGCGTCCGTAGCGGATGTTTTCGCGGATGGTGCCGTTAAACAGCCAGGTATCCTGCAGCACCATGGCAAACTCGCCGCGCAGCGCCGCGCGGTCCCAGTCGCGCACGTCGATGCCCTCGACGCGCAGCGAGCCGCCGTCCACGTCGTAAAAGCGCTGCAGCAGCTTGATGAGCGTGGTCTTGCCGGCGCCGGTGGGGCCGACGATGGCGATGGTCTGGCCGGGCTGCGCCTCGCAGCTAAAGTCGTGGATGATGGTCTTGTCGGGCGTGTAGCCAAACTTGACATGGTCAAACTCCACGTGGCCGGGGCGCTTTTCGGGAATCTGCGCGTCGGCCTTCTGCTCCTCCTCGGGCGCGGCCAGGAACTCAAAGACGCGCTCGGTGGCAGCTGCCATCGACTGCATCGTGTTGCTCACGTTGCCCAGCTGCTGCACGGGTTGCGTAAAGTTGCGCACGTACTGGATAAAGCTCTGGATGTCGCCGGGCGTGGCATTGCCGGTCAGCGCGAGCTGCGCGCCCACTACGACAACGCCCACGTAACCCATGTTGCCCACCAGGCTCATAAGCGGCATCATCAGGCCCGACAGGAACTGCGAGCGCCAGCCACTAATAAACAGGCGGTCGTTTTGACGGTCGAACTCCTCGATCGAGGCCTCGGCGCGGTCGAACACCTGAATGACGTTCTGGCCGGCAAAGTCCTCCTCGATAATGCCGTTGACGGTACCCAGGACCTGCTGCTGCTCGCGGAAGTACGGCTGCGAGAAGTGAATCATCACCATCAAGATAATCGCGGCGGCCGGCAGCGTGAGCACGGTGACGCCGGTGAGCGGCAGGCTGATCGAAAGCATCATGATGAGCACGCCGATAATCTGTGTGACGGACGTAATAAGCTGCGTCACGCTCTGGTTGAGCGATTGCCCCAGCGTATCGACGTCGTTGGTGATGCGGCTGAGCACGTCGCCCTTGCTGTGGCCGTTGAAGTAGCTCATCGGCACGACGGCGATCTTGGCGGCGATCTCCTTGCGCATGCGGTAGCAAATCTTTTGCGTGACGCCGGTCATGAGCCAGCCCTGGATGAGGCTGCAAACAGAGCTCGCCAGATACAGGCAGAGCAAAAAGCCGAGCGTCTTGGCGATCCAGTTAAAGTCGACATCGCCGGTACCGTTGACCTTGGCAACCAGGCCCTCGAACAGTTTGGTGGTAACCTGGCCGAGCACCTTGGGCCCCACAATGTTAAAGATGACCGAGCACACGGCAAAGGCGACGGCGGCAAACACGGCAATCTTGTGCTGGCCGATATAGCCGAGCAGCTGCCTCATGGTGCCCTTAAAGTCCTTGGCCTTTTCGCCACGGCGCATGCCACCCATGCGGCCCATGGGTCCACGCTGACGGGTGGGCTTGGGAATTTGAGTCTTGGTCTCGTCTGCCATTAGCGCTCGCCTCCTTCCATAACGGCTGCAATTTCTTCTTGGGTAAGCCCCAGCTCCTCGGCGGAAAGCTGCGACTGTGCGATTTCCAGGTACGCCGGGCAACTGCGCAGTAGCTCCTCGTGCGTGCCGGTGCCCACTACGTGACCGTCGTCGAGTACGATGATCTGGTCGGCGTGCATGATGGTCGCGATGCGTTGTGCCACGACCACGAGCGCGGCGTCGGTAACGTTTTTGGCCAGCTCCTCGCGCAGGCGCGCGTCGGTCTTGTAGTCGAGGGCACTAAACGAGTCATCGAACACCACGACCTCGGGCTTTTTGGCCAACGCGCGGGCGATGGCCAGGCGCTGGCGCTGGCCGCCCGAGACATTGGATCCGCCCTGGCTGATGGGGGAGTCGTAGCCGCCCTCGCGCTCGGCGATAAAGTCCTCCGCCTGGGCGACGCGTGCCGCCTGGCGCATATCCTCGTCACTCACCATATCGCCGGCAAACTTGAGGTTGCTCTCGACAGTGCCCGAGAACAGGCGCCCCTGCTGCGGGATGTAACCAATGCGGCGACGCAGCTCGGAAAGGGTCATGTCGCGCACATCGACGCCGTCGAGCGAAATGCTGCCGCCTGTGACGTCGTACAGGCGCGGAATCAGCTGCACGAGCGTGGACTTGCCCGAGCCCGTGGAGCCAATGATGCCGAGCATCTGACCGGCATGCGTGGTGAAGTTCACGCCGCTGATGACATCGGCGCGGGCATCGGGATACTGGAAGCTCACGTCGCGGAAGGTGAGCTCGCCGCGTGACGCGCTGGTCGCGGGCAGTTTGGGCGAGGAGGGGTCGTTGATGCTCGTGGGGCAGGTGATGACCTCTTCCACGCGCTCGGCTGCGACCTCGGCGCGGGGCAGGATGACCGAAACCATGGTGAGGATCATAAACGCCATGACGATCTGCATGGTGTAGGAGATAAACGCCATCATGTTGCCGACCTGCATCACGCCGTCGGACACGCCCTGCGCGCCAAACCAGACGATAAGCACGGTGATGCAATTCATGACCAGCATCATGAGCGGCATCATAAAGCTCATGGCGCGGTTGGTGTAGAGCTGCGTGGTCATCAGGTCGAGCGAAGCCTTGTCAAAACGCTCGAGCTCATGCTCCTCGCGGTTGAACGAGCGGATAGGCATAAGGCCGTCGAGCAGCTCGCGGGCGGTAAGGTTCACGCGGTCCACAAAGCTCTGCATCTTTTTGAATTTGGGCATAGTGAGGCCCATAAGCACGCCGACGACGGCCGAGACCGCGATGATGGCCACGGCGATGGTCCACTCCAGGCCGGTGTGGTTGGCCAGGACGCGCATGACGGCGACGATGCCCATGACGGGCGCCATCAGACACATGCGGATAAACAGGGTTGCGGCCATCTGAATCTGCTGAATGTCGTTGGTGCAGCGGGTGATGAGCGAGGCCTGGCTAAACTTGCCCACCTCGGCCGGCGAGAAGTGCATAACCTTGTTGAAGGTCTCGCGGCGCAGGTCGCGTGCGATGGAGCAGGCGGTGCGCGAAGCCACGGCACCGGTCAGGATGGTGGCGACCAGCGACACCAGACACAGACCAAACATCGTGGTCGCCATGCGGCCCAGGTAGGCGTTCTGCACGTCGGCGGGGTCGATGCCCTGCGCCTTGTACTCGTCCTGTACATAGCTCACGGCGCGCTGGGTGACGATGGAGCCCGACATGGAGCCCATTTTGTCCGCCATTTCGTTGGCGCCCTCGACGAGCTTGCTTTGGTCTACCAGACCGCCCTCGACACCCAGGCGCAGGCTCTTCATGGTGATCTTGCCGCCGTCGGCGTCGATCTGCTTTTGCATATTCTGCACCGCTGCGGCCTTCTGCTGCATCTCGGCGAGCTGCTCGGGCGTCATCGCTGCCATTTGCTCGGGCGTGGGCATGGCCTGAGCGGCGTCGCTGTCTTTCTCGCTGGACGTGCCGGTCATGTCTCCCATGGAGTCGGCGTCGATGCCCTGGTTGAGCGAAAGGACGACGGTCTCGGGCAGGCTCATAATGTCGGTAATTTTGCCTCCATCGGCACGCTCTTCCTCGGTGCCCTTGTACGTTCGAATGCCGTTTTTGTCAGCCTTGCTAAACACGGCCTCCACAGCCTTGGCGTCCTTGGCGCTCATGAAGAGTTCGAGGTCGTCGAGCGATTCGGCGCGAATGGTGTCGGGCACGGGCGAGGCGATACCGCCTTGCTGCACGCCCACGTCGACGATGTCGCTCATATAGGTAGGCAGCGCCAGATCGGCGTTGCAGCTGATTACGATAAGTACGATAGCTGTGAACAGTGCCAGGATATGCTTTTTAAAGAGCTTGAGAATCCTCACTCGGCATCTCTCCTTTCTTGATTGCGGTCGATAATTTCGTTGGCACGTCTAAGAAGGCGCACCATCTCTTGGGTATCTGTTTCGCCGAGCTGTTCGAGGAAAGCCGCGGTGCGGTCCTCGAATTCCCGGCGTTTGATTTCGAGATCCTGGAATCCCTTGTCGGTCACTATGACGTGTACGCGACGACGGTCGGTCTTTGAGTGCTCACGCTCAACCCAGCCCTTGGCTTCGAGAGCGCGTAGGATATTGGCAATGCGGGCGTTCGAGACCCAGGCGCGATCAGCGAGTTCGCTCGGCGTGAGCGAACCGCCAGCGAGCATAAGGGCGCGCATGACAGCCATCTCGCCGCTGAGAGCTTTGTCCACAAAGCGCGAAACGCGCTGGTGAATGCCGCCAAACTCGGTAAGGAGCTGACTCCCAAGCTCATGGAAATCGGTATCTTCCACCGAAAACCCCTAACACTAGAAACTATTTTCGGTGAAAGATGATACCCCTGCACGCGCGCCCTATACGGTAGATTTTGGGACATGCCTAGAAAACTACCTTTAGGCGACCTCCGTACACCGTCGGTGCCAGTAAAGTTTGGGGCAGATCGTTAGGCATGTCCCAAAGCCTACTCAGAGGCACTTTACCCTGCTAAAGCTGGCATAACAGCTAGAGTGAACGTCGTACAAAGGCAAGGAAAAATACCAAACAAATCGGTGAACGGTAGTTGTTCGCGCTCGCATTTCCTGCGGATTTGTTAAAAACGCCCTAATGGTATAAAAAAAGAAACATATAACAGCCCTGATGAAGGGGGTGGCTATGCTATCCTTCTCAAACGGGTGAAATCTTGGGTTTTGGGTTGCAGTTCCAAGGTGGACAAACGTTTTCCCTACACCAACGTGTAGTGAAGAACGGAAGAAGCCGGTAGTGCAAGCCGAAAATTCAAGAATTCAATAAGCAGCGGTGTGAGAGAGCGCCGCATTACACGTAACTAGGAGCGTGGTTACACAATGCAGGAGGCATGGGAAGGCTTCAAGGAAGGCATCTGGACGGGAGAGGTTGACGTCCGAGACTTCATCCAGAAGAACTACACCCCCTACGAGGGCGACGAGTCGTTCCTCGCCGGTCCGACCGAGCGTACCAAGGAGCTGTGGGGCGAGGTTCTCGACCTGCTGCTCAAGGAGCGCGAGCAGGGCGGCGTCCTCGATATGGACACCAAGACCGTCACGGGTATCGTGAGCCACCCCGCTGGCTACATCGATAACGCCCACCGCGAGAAGGAGACCATCGTCGGCCTTCAGACCGACAAGCCGCTCAAGCGCGCTCTGCACGTCAACGGCGGTATCCGCATCGCTTGCCAGGCTGCCAGCCAGCACGGCTACAAGGTCGACGAGAGCGTTGTCGAGCGCTACACCTTCGAGCGCAAGACTCACAACGCCGGCGTCTTCGATGTTTACACCCCCGAGATGCGTGCTTGCCGCTCGGCCCACATCATCACCGGTCTGCCCGATGGCTATGGCCGCGGCCGCATCATCGGCGACTACCGTCGTGTCGCCCTGTACGGTGTCGACTACCTGATCAAGGACAAGGAGGCCCAGAAGGCTTCCACCCCGACGGTCATGACCGCCGACAACATCCGCGACCGTGAGGAGCTGCAGGAGCAGATCCGCGCCCTCGGCGAGCTCAAGATGATGGCCGAGACCTATGGTTTCGATATTTCCAACCCTGCTACCAACACGCAGGAGGCCATCCAGTGGATGTACTTCGCCTACCTTGCTGCCGTCAAGGAGCAGAACGGCGCCGCTATGTCCATCGGCCGTACCTCCACGTTCATCGACATCTATGCTGAGCGCGACCTCGCCAACGGTACCTTCACCGAGGAGCAGATCCAGGAGTTCGTGGATCACTTCATCATGAAGCTCCGCATGGTCAAGTTTGCCCGTACCCCCGAGTACCAGGCCCTGTTTACCGGCGATCCGCAGTGGGTCACCGAGTCCATCGGCGGCATGGGTGTTGACGGCCGTACGCTCGTTACCAAGATGAGCTACCGCTACCTGCACACGCTCGAGAACATGGGCACCAGCCCCGAGCCCAACATGACCGTTCTGTGGTCGACCCGTCTGCCCGAGAACTTCAAGAAGTTCTGCGCCAAGACTTCTGTCGCCAGCTCCTCGATCCAGTACGAGAACGACGACCTCATGCGCGTTTACCACGGCGACGACTACGGCATCGCCTGCTGCGTGTCCTCCATGCGCATTGGCAAGGAGATGCAGTTCTTCGGCGCCCGTGCCAACCTGGCCAAGTGCCTGCTCTACGCACTCAACGGCGGTGTTGACGAGGTCTCCAAGAAGCAGGTCGGCCCCAAGTACCGCGCCGTCGAGGGCGACACGCTCGATTACGACGACGTTGTGGCCAAGTACAACGACATGATGAAGTGGCTTGCTGGCGTGTACGTCAACTCGCTGAACATCATTCACTACATGCACGACAAGTATTGCTACGAGCGCATCCAGATGGCTCTGCACGACAAGCACGTGCATCGTTGGTTCGCTACGGGCATCGCTGGCCTTTCCGTCGTGGCTGACTCCCTGTCCGCCAT
The DNA here is from genome assembly GCA_902489945.1 of uncultured Collinsella sp. Lineage (GTDB taxonomy): Bacteria > Actinomycetota > Coriobacteriia > Coriobacteriales > Coriobacteriaceae > Collinsella. The sequence continues at coordinate 35,667 of CABUBZ010000009.1, read as the reverse complement.
CAAGTACGCCAAGGTCCACCCCGTCCGTGACGAGAACGGCATCATCGTCGACTTCGAGACCGAGGGCGAGTTCCCCAAGTACGGTAACGACGACGACCGCGTCGACCAGATCGCTCACGACGTTGTGCACCAGTTCATGGAGTACATCCGCATGAACGACACCTACCGCAACTCCGTGCCCACGACCTCGGTTCTGACCATTACCTCCAACGTCGTGTACGGTAAGAAGACCGGCTCCACGCCCGACGGCCGCAAGGCTGGCCAGCCGTTCGCCCCGGGTGCTAACCCCATGCACAAGCGCGATAGCCACGGCGCCATCGCTTCGCTGTCTTCGGTTTCCAAGCTCCCGTTCCGCGATGCTCAGGACGGCATCTCCAACACCTTCTCCATCATTCCGAGTGCGCTCGGCAAGGAGGATCAGGTGTTCTTTGGCGATATCGACCTTGATCAGCTGGGCGAGTAACTATTGTTAGTGCTATACTAACAATAACGATTACTGATTAGTGCGCCGGTTTCGGCCGGCGCCTATCAATCGAAGGAGACACATTATGAAGGTTTCTGAAGTTTCCGAGACTCAGGCCGATAACCTGGTCCACATGCTCGACGCTTACGCCGAGAAGGGTGGCCACCACCTGAACATCAACGTCTTCAACCGTGAGACGCTGCTCGACGCTCAGGCTCACCCCGAGAAGTACCCGCAGCTGACCATCCGCGTTTCCGGCTATGCCGTGAACTTCCACACGCTCACCAAGGAGCAGCAGGACGAGGTCATTTCGCGTACCTTCCACGACAAGTTCTAAAGGGATTTAACTCCCGCAGGATCGCCGGGGCTGTTTGGGTTACCTCCCAAAACGTCCTCGGACATGCAAGAAACCCTCGCTGCGCACTTCGTGCGGCGAGGGCTTCTTGCGTCCTGCGGAATATTTTGGGAGATAGCCCAAGCAGCCCCGGCGGGGTCCTGTGTAGTCACCCTTTAGGCGAAACTCTCCTAATTATTTGGATGAGTCGTTTACTTACTTGTACTGTTACCGTCTTCCCGCTGTTGTTGGGGTATGCTTTGTTCGTATGTAAACGTATGACATGTTGATGGGGGAGGGTGCTATGGCTCGCGAGGGCGCTCGTTCTAAGGATTCTGCTAAGCCTGGCATCAAGGAAGTTGCAGCGGTGGCGGGGGTTTCGCCCACTACGGTATCTCGCGTGCTTAATAATCGCGGCTATATTAGCCAAGAAACCCGCGATAAGGTCCATGCCGCGATGGAGCGCATCAACTATACGCCCAACGATATCGCCCGTGCCATGCTCAACGGTCGCCTGAACCTTATCGGCATGATCGTTCCCTTTGTGAGCAGCCCGTTCCATGCTCAGGTTGTGCAGGCGGTCGAGCGCACGTTGGCGGAAAACGGCTTTAAGATGTTGCTGTGCAACAGCGCCAATCGACCCGATCTTGAGCGTTCCTATATTGACATGCTCCGCCGCAATATGGTCGACGGCGTCATCGTCAACTCCCTCAATATCGGTGCTGAGGCATATGCCGAGATGGGCTTGAGCCTGGTTGGTATCGACTGCGACCTTGGCGAGGCCTCTGTTCAGATTGCGAGCGACGGCTATAGCATCGGCGAACTTGCCACGCGTCGCCTGATCGATGACGGGTGTTCACGCATCCTGTGCCTGCGCAGCAATAGCCGCATGCGCATGCCTGCCAATAAGCGTACCGATGCCTACCTCGATGTTGTTGAGCAGGCCGGTTTGCCCGCGCTTGTCCGTGAGGTCGAGTTCGTTAAGCCCGACGACGAAAAGAGCGCGGTCGTTGCGAAGATCCTCGATGAGAACCCCGATATTGACGGCATCTTTGCGGGAGACGACACGATGGCGGCCATCTGTCTCAACATTATGAAGCAGCGCGGCTTGAGCGCTCCGGACGATATTAAGGTCGTGGGCGCGGATGGTGCCCGCCGCACTATGACGTTTATGCCTGACTTAACAACCGTACGCCAAGATATCGATCGCATCGGAGAGCTCGCGGCGCAATCCATCATCGCTCTTGTTAACGGCGATAATCCTGAATCGAATATCAAGCTCCCCGTTGAACTCATTGAGGGCAAAACCGCGTAGTTCATCCCGTGCCAAAAGAATTCCTCAAACGCCTCTGATGACCGTTCGCCGGCATATGTCAACCGTTTGCCGACGACTGGAACTGCGAAAAGACGTATTGATGTGAAAACGTTTGACATATGAAAACGATTGACATATCTTGCAGTTGTACCGAGTTAGTATCTTGTGGGAAAGGAAGTCTCGGATGCACAAGGTGTATTACCAGCCTGAGGGAATTTGGGTAGGCGACATCATGCCGTACGGCGAGGACGGCACGTTCTATCTCTATCATCAGCGTGACACGCGTAACCCCGGACCTTTCGGAGAGCCGTTTGGCTGGGCACTCGCGACGACCAAGGATTTCGTCAACTACAAGGACTTTGGCGAGAGCCTTGAGCGTGGCGGCGACGAGGAAGTCGACCAGTATGTTTATGCCGGCACAGTGTTTAAGGTGGGCGACAAGTACCATGCGCTCTACACTGGTTGCAATCGCGATAAGGTCCGCGCGCGCTTGATGAAGCAGGTTCTTCTTCACGCAACGAGTGACGACGCCGTCAAGTGGGAGAAGAACATCGCCGAGACGCTGCTTCCGCCCCAGGAGGGTTACGATGACCGCAACTGGCGCGATCCCTTTGTTCTTTGGGATGAGGAGAACGAAGAGTACATGCTCATCCTCGGCACGCGTGTGGGCGAGGACAAGCGTCTGATGACCGGTCGTCTGGTCAAGTTCACCTCCAAGGACCTGGATACCTGGGAGTTCCAGGGCGACTGGTGGAATCCGGGCCTGTACACCATGTTCGAGATGCCTGATCTCTTTAAGATGGGCGACTGGTGGTATCTGGTGTTCTCTGAGTACAGTGATGGCAACAAGACCCGTTACCGCATGTCTCGCTCTATCAACGGTCCTTGGATCACTCCTGCGGACGATTCCTTCGATGGCCGCGCGTACTATGCTGCACGTACCGCATTTGACGGCGAGCGCCGCGTTCTCTTTGGTTGGGTTCCTACGCGCGACGAGGGCGGCGACCCCAGCTCTTACCTGTGGGGTGGCACTTTTATGCCTCTCGAGATCGTTCAGCGTGCCGACGGAACGCTCGGCACCAAGCTTCCCGACAGCATGCTTGGCGCCTTTGGCGAGGCTAAGGCAGTCGAGGCCTTTGAGCTTTCGTGCGAGTCGGGCAAGGTCGAGCAGGTGCTCGCCGCGGATGCCGGTTCTACCTATATGCTCGACGCCGACATCGAGCTCGCCGGTGACGCTGCCGGCTTCTCGGTGAAGCTTGCCGAGGACGCCGAGTCCGGTCTTGCCTATGAGTTCCGCGCCAACCTGCGTGAGGGCAAACTCGAGTTTACGGCGGCCCCCCAGTATCCGTGGTTCCAGGTCAACAACATGGGCCTCGAGCGTCCGTTGTTCTTTAAGGGCGAGGGCACTCACCATGTGCGTCTGGTCGTCGACGACGACATCGCGACCATCTTTGTCGATGATGTTGCGCTCAACGCTCGCTTCTGCAACAAGCAGGGCCAGGGTGTGGCGCTTACCGTCACCGACGGTGCGCTCAAGTGCGCAAACGCAACGATCGCGTCTCTGTAGCGGCAACGAACCGTTTTATGATTTAGAAAAGGAATGGAGAGGAACATGGACTACAAGGCAGTGTCCCAGCAAGTCGTCGACAACGTCGGCGGACTGGAGAACATCGAGGGCGCCACGCATTGCGTGACCCGTCTGCGTCTGGTGCTCAAGGATACGAGCAAATACAACAAGGCCGAGCTCGAGAACATCGATGGCGTCAAGGGCGTGCTGTACAACAGCGGCCAGCTCATGATCATCTTCGGTACCGGTACCGTCAACAAGGTTTACGATGAGTTTATGGCTCTGACGGGCGTTAAGGAGATCAGTGCTTCCGAGGTCAAGGGCGCCGAGGCGGACAAGAAGGGCAAGTTCTTCTCGGTCCTCAAGGTATTCTCGGATATCTTTATCCCCATCATTCCTGCCTTCGTCGGCGCTGCAATCATCATCGGCCTTAAGTCGCTGATCGTTGCCAACGGCCTCTTTGGCATGGAAGGCAGCCTCGCCGATCACAGCGAGTTCCTCAAGAACCTCGCAAGCTTCTTTGCCATTATCGCCACCACGTTCGACTACCTGCCTGTCCTGGTTATGTACAGCGCGGTCAAGCGTTTTGGCGGTAACCCGATCCTGGGCATCCTCGTCGGTATCGTCATGGTTCACCCGAGCCTTATGAACCGCAACACGTTCGTTATGGACCCGACGGGTGCTGAGTACTGGAACTTTGGTCCGCTATCCATTCCCATGGTTGCTTTCCAGGGCGGCGTGTTCCCTGCAATCCTGACTGCCTGGTTTATGGCCAAGGTCGAAAAGATTGCCCAGAAGTACATCCCCGAGGTCGTTTCGTTCGTCTTTGTCCCGACCGTTACCCTGATTCTTGCTAACGTCGCCCTGTTCACCGTGTTCGGCCCGCTCGGCAACCTGATCGGCGACGTCCTCGGCGGCGTAATCGATATCCTGTACAACAGGATGGGCGTCTTTGGTGCCTTTGTCTTCGCCGCGTTCCTGCAGCCGCTTGTCGTTACCGGTACGCATCAGTTCATCCAGGGTATCGAGGCAAACCTCGTCGCCACGACTGGCTTCAACTACATCCAGGCCATCTGGTCGGTTTCCATTATCGCCCAGGGCGGCGGCGCCATCGGCATGTACCTCATTCATAAGAAGCATTCCAAAGAGCGCAACATCTGCATGTCGTCCTTTATCCCGACGCTGGTCGGAATCTCCGAGCCCGCTATCTTCGCTGCAAACATGCGCTACTCGATCATCCCGTTCATCTGCGCTTGCATCGGTGCAGGCTGCGGCGGTGCCTTCGTGAAGCTCTTTGAGGTGCGCGCCATCGGTCAGGGTCTGACCGGCGTGCTTGGCCTGCTCATCGTCACGCCCGAGACGCTCATGTGGTATGTGGCTGGCAATCTCATCGCCTTTATCGTGCCGATCGTCTTGATCTTTGCCTACAACAAGGCAAAGGGCGTGCCGACCACTGATGAAGAGGGCGCTGGCGCTGGCTTCGATGTCAGCTTCTAGTTGAGCCGTTCAGCGTAATCTGAGGATAAGTCCATTTGAGGAAGGGCGTTCGGCTCGTGTGAGTCGAGCGTCCTTTCCCATAGACGAGAAGGTCAATGGCGATGTTTAATCAAAAAAACAAGGTGATGCGTGCGGACTATGAGCAGTGGCGAGCTGGACAGGATGAGACGGCGGCTCGCATCGCGTCCGACCCCGATAGGCTTTTGTTCCATGTGGAGCCTGAGCTTGGCTGGCTCAACGACCCCAACGGTTTGGTTCAGATTGGTGATACGTATCACATCTATCATCAATACGATCCGTTCGATGCTGCGCATGGCGGTCCAGTGCTTTGGAACCATCTGACGACAAAGGATTTTGTGACGTACGAGAATCGCGGCCCCGTGTTGTTCCCCGATTCCGATTTGGATTCGAGTGGAGCGTATTCTGGTTCTGCCTTTGTACGTGATGGCAAGATTCACTACTTCTATACCGGCAACGTTAAGCATTTTGACCGCGATGATTACGACTACGTGTTGACGGGCCGTGAGCAAAACCAGATTCATATGGTTGCCGAGAATCCCGACGAATTGGGCGAGAAGCGCATAGCTGTTGGGCCGGTCGATTACCCCGACGATATCGGTACGCACGTGCGCGACCCCAAGATCCTTGAACACGACGGTATCTACTACATGGTTCTCGGCGCTCGTACGAAAGACGATCGCGGGTGCGTGCTTGTCTATACCTCGCGCAATCTTGAGGACTGGAGCTATGCGACGCGCATTGAGTTGGACGAGAAGTTTGGCTTTATGTGGGAGTGCCCCGATCTGTTTGAGCTCGATGGCGAGCTTATTCTCGTTTGCTGTCCGCAGGGTGTGCCTGCCGATGGTTGGCATTACCGCAATCCGCATCAGTGCGTGTGGTTCTCCATCGAGGCCGATTGGGAGGCGCCGAGCTTTAAAATCGTCGGGCAGGGCATGCCCCCGATGGTCGATGCCGGTTTTGATTTCTATGCTCCGCAGTCCTTTGAGGATACTGCAGGCCGGCGTTTGATGATCGGATGGTCGGGTTGCCCCGATGCGACGGCAGAAAACCCGACGGTGGCGCGCGGGTGGCAGTGCGCGTTGACGGTGCCGCGAGAGCTGAGCATACGCGATGGTAAGCTCTGCCAGCGGCCGGCGCACGAGATTGAGAGGATGCGCGGTGACTGCGTTCGCGCGATAGGCGGTGAAACCGTTGAGGAGCCGGGCCGCCTGTTTGATCTTGTGGTTTCCTGCGAGGGCGCCAAGATGGTCGAGCTCGAAATCCGCAAGGGTGTCTTTGTGCGCTATGCAGACGGGATGCTTACCCTCGACATGGGTGACGAAGGCTATGGGCGCGACCAGAGGTCGATTGAGCTCAGCGAGCTTCGCGACCTGCGCGTGCTTTCGGACACTACGATGGTCGAGATTTTTGCAAATGGCGGCGAGGCGGCACTTACGAGCCGTACCTATTCGCCGGCGGTTCCGGCGATGGAGCTGCACGCCGAGGGCGCGGCATCGATGAATTTCTACCGCCTCGCGCATTAACCATGTGTGGAGCACGATTGGACTTGCTGGGCGGAATGTGTCGCAGTTGCCGCAGCGAACTACCGTTTATCGCGTATAGCGACCGTTTGCGGAGTAAGTAACACTTAGTAATAAACCGTGTAGAATCTCAGATTAGCACGGAGTTTTTCCAGGGAGACGCTGTCCTTTGTTGTGTGCAAGGGGCGGCGTCTCTTTGGCGCTCTGCCGCCGTTGTGCAACAGTGCGGCGGCGCGTGCCATGTGTTGAAAAGCCAATGTTGAGATGGGTCGTGATGATAATGGGCAAGTACGTAATCGTGGTTGAGTCTGGTTCGGATGTGACGCCGGAGCTCTGCGAACGCTACGGTATCGTGCGCGTACCTATGCATGTCACGATTGGTGACGAGACCGTCGAGGACGGCTCGATCGATCCGCTCGAGATTTATTCGCGCTGCAACGAGTTTGGCGTGATGCCCAAGACCAGCGGCTGCGCGCCGGCAGATTTTGCGCACGTGTACGATCGCATCCATGCCGAGCAGCCCGATGCGACTATTCTGCACCTTGCGTATTCCGAGGCCACGACCTGCTCACACCAGTCTTCTAAGATTGCCGCCAAGGGTCGCGACTACGTCTACTCCATGGACACGCGTTTTGTCTCGGTGGGCCAGTCGCTTGTTGCCGTCGAGACCGCCAAATACATCGAGGCTCACCCCGATGCCACCGTCGACGAAATCTTTGCATTTACGAATTCCGTCATGGACCGTGTGCTGCTGGGCTTTGTTCCTACCGACCTAGCCTTCCTTAAGGCGGGCGGTCGTCTATCCAACGTGGCATTCCTCGGTGCCCATCTGCTCAAGATTAAGCCCTGCATTGAGGTAACGGGCGGCAAGTTCGTGGCAACCAAGAAGTTCCGCGGCTCTATGCTCAAGTGCGCCCGCGCCTTTATTGACCACATGGTTGCGAAGGGCGAGATTGACTACTCGCATATTGGCCTGGCGTATTCGGTAGGCCTTTCCCAGGAGCTGCGCGACGACATGGAAGTCTATGCGCACGACCTGGGCTTTAAGGACGTTACCTGGACTCAGGTCGGCGGTGTCATCTCGAGCCATTGCGGCCCGACCGCCTTCGGTGCGGTGCTCACGCTTAAGGCGTAAGGTCTGGCGTCTATCGATTTCTATTGCCTCAGCGGCGGGCGGGTTGCGATAACCTTCCCGCCGCTCTTGCGTAGGGCCAAATAGGACAACCCAATTGACCGCTAAACCGTTTCGCCATCATGCGTATGGGCTAGAATGATTCTGGCATTTATGTAGCTAAAACCAATGAGAGGCAAGGTAGCGGGAATGGCTGAGATGACGCTCGAGGGTGTGGACGCTCGTCCCGAGGACTCTGCGTTTGCCCTGGGCCGCGTACATTCGATTGAGACGATGGGAACGGTCGATGGACCCGGCATCCGCTTTGTGGTGTTTGTTCAGGGCTGCCCCATGCGCTGTGCGTATTGCCACAACCCCGATACCTGGTCGGTTAGCGGCGGCACCATGGTGACCGTCGAGCACCTGATGGACGAGTTCCAGAGCAACCATGAGTTTTACCGCAGCGGCGGTATTACGGTGTCCGGCGGCGAGCCGCTCTTGCAGCCCGCGTTTTTAGCCGACCTGTTCCGTGCAATGCACAACAACCCCGATGGCCGCGTGCATACCTGCCTCGACAGCTGCGGCTATGCGTTTGACCCCAACCATCCCGAGAAGTTCGATACTGTTCTCAACGAGACCGACATGGTGCTGCTCGACATCAAGCATGCCGATCCCGTTGAGCATAAAAAGCTGACCGGTTGCGATCCCGCACGCATTCTGGCGTTTGGTGATGAGCTTGCCCGTCGCAAGATTAAGGTCGTTATCCGCCACGTGGTGGTGCCCGGCATTACCGATACGGTTGAGGAGTGCGAGGCGCTCGGCCGCCTCATCGCTCCATGGCACAACGTGGTGGGCCTGGAAATGCTGCCGTATCACACGATGGGTGTCGTCAAGTACGAGCAATTGGGCATTCCCTATAAGCTCGAGGGCGTTCCACAGATGGATACCGCGCGCATGCCCGAGCTGCGCAACGCCGTCATGACGGGCATGAAAAAGCGTCGCGCGGAACTCAAAAACGCTATCGGCTAGCGAGCCATTTTCGCTCCCCAAAGGCACTCATTGGGGACAGACTTAAATGAGTGCCCCTGGGCACCAAGTTGATTGCCAAAGAGCTCCGTCAAGTTGCGGTGGAATAGTTCTTGTTTTTCGGCTTATGCCGCCCAAATAGGAACTATTCCACCGCAACTGCGTTTTGGGCGGAGATGCGCAACAGAATCGCGCCATTTGGATAAATACGCTTGTGGTTTCTTTAAAGACGCCTTAAACGCCGCTGAATATCTTTGGAAAGAAATGCCTGCTCGGTATTATGCTGCTCGTATATGAACGGTAGCAGTCAGGAGACCACGTGCGAAATAACGCATCGCGGGACGAGTATATGCCGCAGCATAGCAGCAGATATGAGACGAAGGGCACATCTTCGCGTGGCCTTGCCGACGCTCGCGTCCGCGTGACGAAGATTGCCGCCATTGGGATGCTAACGTTGGCGATTATTATCCTCGGAATTACCGCCAAAACCTACGCGTCGGAGCGAATGGCACACTCAGATGCGTCAACGGTACAGACGCAAAACGAGAAGGTTTCAAAGTCCAAAGCGTCGGCAGATCTCAAGACGAGACTTTCGAAGGCGGACTTCAACGATATCCCTTCGGGTGATACCGTTCAGGCCTTCTCGTTGGTGGATAACAAGACTCCTACCTTGGAGGATGAGAGCCTTGCCTTGCTCCAGGATGCCCTGAGTCGGGCGCAGGAGCTAGGCGATGTGGGCGTGGTGTTCTACGACCTGTCAAGCGGCAAGGGCGTGACGTATAACCCCGATGTCGAGGTTTACGGCGCGAGTAGCTACAAGGCGCTCTATGCGTTGTACATCTGCGAATCTCTGGTCGAGACGGGTCAGGTTTCACTCGATGATTCCCTTGGCACCTATGGTGGCTACAACATGGGTTGGCAGACGGTGCGCGACCTGATCGATGCCGCGGTCGTTAATTCGGACAACGATTCGTTTATTGCGTTACGCGCGGCGTTTGACAGTGTCGGTTACGAGGATTGGATTGCCAGTCTTGGCATCGATTACGATACCGCACTCGATCCGATGAGTGATTTTCCCACCTATTGCCCGCGCACCTCGGCCAAATTGTGGCGCGAGATGAGCGAGTATTTGAGCCGTGATACCGAGACGTCGCAATGGCTATCGGATCTTCTGGCCTCTACGACTCGATCGTTTATTCGTAATGGCATTGCGGACGACCAAGCCTTGGTACGCAACAAGGCAGGCTGGATTAGCGAGGATGGTTGCTATTCGACATGCGATGCGTGCCTCATCGATGTCGATGGCGACACCTACATTATGAGTATCATGACATCGATGCCATGGAGCGATCGCTCGAGCGAGCTGGTGGCTGCGATTGCTAAGACATTCTTTGATACCCGAGCTGCGCTGGCCTAACGTGTTCGTTTGACGAGGTCAAACAAAATGCTGGTACCATACCGTGGTTGAGAATTTCGTATAGGTTTGGGGAATGGCATGGCTACCATCGCGATTATCGGTGCGCTCGAAAAAGAGATCATGCAGATTAAGGAAGAGTTGAGCAACGTTTGCATGGTACAGGAGGCGGGCTTGAACGTTGTGACCGGCGGGCTCGACGGCCTGTCGATTGTCGCCACGACGGCGGGTATGGGCACGGTAAACGCTGCCGCCGCAACACAGCACCTCATTAGCAAGTATGCTCCACAGGCAGTTGTGTTTTCTGGTATCGCAGGTGGCCTGAATCCCAAGCTCCATATCGACGATGTCGTCATTGGCAAATGCCTGCGCTATCTAGATACCGATACCGCGCTTATCGCCGAGTCTGCACCGGGGCTCGAGGAGTTTGTCTCGACGCCTGCGCTGGTCGATATTGCCGCCGATGTGCTTTCTGAGCGTGGCTTTGTTGATGCTTCGACAAATGCGACCGCTTCGAACGAGGGCGCAAAGCAGTTCCTGGTCGGCACGATTGCCACGGGTAACCGCTTTGTGACGGGCGCCGCTATGCGCAATGATGCCATCGAGGCGACGCATGCCGATTGTGTCGGCATGGAGGGCGCGGCAATTGCCCATGTCGCAACCAAAAATGGTGTCGATTGCCTGGTGCTGCGTGCTATCAGCGATAATTGTGACGAGGCGTATGATGCGATTTGCGACCGCGAGTTCGATTTGTTCGAGTATGCGCGTGCCGCAAGCGATATCACGCTCGATATCGTTCGACGCATTGCCGCTGCGCAATAGCGCGTTTTTTGCAAGATCCTACGACCAAGGAGTGTCCATGGCCGATTCCATTAACTACCAGCTTGCCAAGTTCGTCGCCAGCTACGGCAAGGTTTCGCAGATCCCCGAGTCCACCTGTCCCGAGGTGAGCTTCGTTGGCCGCTCAAATGTGGGCAAGTCGTCCATCATGAACAAGCTCTTTGGCCGCAAGAATCTGGTGAAGGTTTCGAGCACGCCGGGCAAGACGAGCAACATCAATTTCTTCGAGGCCGACGACGTGCACTTTGTGGACCTGCCGGGCTATGGTTTCGCCCGTCGTTCCAAGGCCGAGCGTGACCGCTGGGCCGAGCTCATCGGCGACTTCTTCGACTCCGAGCGCAGCTTTAACTTGGTTGTGTCGCTAGTGGACATTCGCCATGACCCCAGTAAGCTCGACCATGACATGATCGACTACCTGCAGGGCAACGAGTTCAACTTTATCGTCTGCCTCACCAAGGCCGACAAGCTCAGCCGCACCCAGCAGGCCCGCCAAGCGGCAGCCATCAAAAAGCAGCTCAACGTCCCGGCCGAAAACGTAATCATCACAAGCTCCCAAACCGGCACCGGCATCGACGAACTAAAAAAGCGCATCGCCGAGGCCTGCCTCTAGTCAGGCTGCAGCCCTTCAAAAGCTCCTATCTATATCACCTCAGTGATAGTTATTGGTAAACTATCGCTGAGGTGATATTTTTTAGGAGGTCGATATGGAGCTTTGGCACGGGTCGGAGGTTGTTGTCGAGCATCCATCGTTGGATAAATGCAGGCAATTCAATGACTATGGGCGCGGGTTTTATTGCACACCGCATGAGGAAATGGCAATGGAGTGGGCATGTCGGACCGAGTCTGATGGCATTGCCAATCGATATGAGCTTGATTTAGATGGCCTTGCGATTTTGGATTTGGAATCAGGTGAGTTCTCGATTCTCAACTGGCTTGCAATTCTGGCGAATAACAGAGAGTTCAATGTTTCAACGCCAGTAGCACGCGAGGGGCTTCGTTATCTGCTGGATAACTGCCTGATTGATATTTCTCCCTATGACGTTATTCGAGGCTATCGTGCAGACGATTCCTATTTCTCGTTTGCAAGACAGTTTGTCAACGGCATGATCTCGCTCAGGCAATTGCAGCGCATTATGTTTTTGGGGGATTTGGGCATTCAATATGCGCTTATGAGTGAGCGTGCGTTCTCGGCGATTAAGTTCCGCGATTGGAAGCAGGCTTCGGGAGCTGAGTTTTATCCCAAACGATTTGAGCGAGAACAGAACGCTCGACGAAAGTACCTGGATACGGTAAACGGATTTGACTCTGATGGTGTCGACATTAGGGATTTGATGGCAGGGAGGGTTGATTTAAATGATCCAAGAGTTAACGGATCGTGGGCCGAGTAGGACATATCCCGTCTATTACCTTGAGGACGCAATGAACAACCTCGGGGATTGCTTCGACTATGCCGTTAACGATTACGGAGCAGAAGGATCGGAAGTTGCTGAACTCTTTTGCCTGAGCGGCGTAGCTCGCGAGTTCGAACGCGGCAACGCATGGGTAGTGTCGGGAAAGTCGGGCGTTGAACTATTTGCGCTCATCTCCGAAAGATCTGGTTACCAAACAGGGTCGATGCCAGATCGGACCTACCGATTTGAGAAGACACCAGAATATTGGACGGGCTGGATACTGGCATATTTGCAGTGGCGCCTAGGGGAATCGTTCGAAGATCTGCTTCATGTTGTTCCATTTGATGCGCTGCGAAACCTGTACTACCCCTGGCATGAGGCCTCGGAGGAGCGCGTGGCGCGCCTTGTCTGTGATATGGCGAAGAAGGCGCCGCGTCAGACTAAACTGGCGCTAGCAAGAAAGAGGATTAAAAAAACCCAACAAGACCTGGCATACGAATCGGGTGTATCGCTCCGTTCAATCCAAATGTACGAACAGCGCCAGCGAAACATCAACGAAGCCTCGGTAACGACAGTGAGGGATATTGCAAAAGTCCTACACTGCAACATCGAAGACCTCCTAGAACCAGTCTTCGAATACAAAGAAACAAGCGCCGCCTAAAGGGGATTCTGGCCACTGATTGCTCAACTTGTGGTTCATCAAGGGCAATTTGAGCAGCGAAGCCGGCTGTCTCGTTGGGGCGTGCAGGCCTTGTTGATATTTTAATCCGCTTTCATATTGAAATACACCGCCAAGCTAAAGTGCTCGGCGGGGCAATTTTCGATTGACGATGCTGCCAGGGGTTGAGTTTTAATATGTCGCGAGTAAGAGGCGTCTGAATTTAGTAATCAAAGAAAATTATTCAATTCGAGCGCTTAGCCAGTACTCTCCATTCGAAGCTACGATTGCGTACGTAATTCCATTTTTGACAGTTGGCGTATCTACGCAGGCAGCACCAACTTCCTTGGCGTCTGAAAACGAAAGTGTTGGATCGATTGCTTGTATAGTTGCCAATGCTGTCGCCGCGGCATAGTCGGAGTTTTCGAAGTACATGACTATGTTTTTGAAGCAGTTTTCGGATCCAAGATAGCTGAGTAGCACCGGGTTACTCGAGTCCGAAAAGAAGCCTCCAATACCGGCAATCTTTGAACCGTTTTTGATCTGAAGTTCGAGCCCCATGCCGCTATCGTCTAGTTCGTAATCCGCATTCATGCTGCTGCAGTTGGGTAGATTTGAAAATTCTTCGTTAAGCCGCTCAATAAAGCCTTTTGGGGAAATTGAAAACTTTCCGTCGCCAAGAAAAGATGTGATTTCCTTCTCGTTGCGGGTGTCAACGACCTCTCCGCATCTCTCGCATTCTCGTATTTCCTTCGAAGTGGCATCTACGTAGTCGACTTCTTTGGTCCACGAGCCCGGTTGGTGTCCGAGTGGCTCCCCTTTCGTTTCGCCGCAACGCTGGCAGGTCTTCGGTGTCGTACAAGTTGCTTCTTCCCATTCGTGCCCGAGAGGTTCTCCCTCGGTTTTGCCGCAACTTTTGCATACACGAGGGCTAGTGCAGGTTGCATTGGCCCATAGTTTGTGACTACAAAACAATTGAGGAAACAGCATGGGCAAACTGAAGATGATGACAACTGCCACGGCGGCTGCGATTGCCGCTCGTTTTTTATTGCCTAATTTATGAATGGCCCGCGTTAGAAGTGAGTCGTTTTCTTCATTTTTGCGTGCGCCGCCATCTTCGTTTGATGGCGTAATTTCAGAGGAGGGGGTGTCGCTAGCACCATCAGAAAACTGCTCGGCTTTGAAATCTGGCTTCCGCTCGTCGGACTCGTTGAGCGCCTTTTCCTCGTCGGGCTCCTTCATCTCGTCATTCATGTTTATCGAGGCTCCTTCCTAGCTATGAATCTGCGATGGGCATTTTTGATAAGCGGAATAGCTGGAGACATAAATATATCCCAGTTTGGGATATATCAAAATGGAATATAGCGTAAACGGCATGAACGTTGATGCTAACAGGACATGCGGAAAATGCCTTTCCCAGATTCGTCGGGAGCAAGGTATCACTCAGGTTGAACTCGCAAAGAAACTGGGGGTACCTCAGTCGTTCATCTCAAAGGTCGAGACCGGGGAACGCAGCCTTAGGGTTTATGAGCAGTTTGTCTATGCGGATGCACTCGGAATTACTGTTGAGACGCTAGTACATAAACTTGGGGCTGTTTTGAGTAGCGAAGATAATTAGATGACGCCACGCATCGATCATCAATTAGAAATTAAAACAGAGCTATAGGACGAATGAGATGCTGGGAAGTGCGCCTTTATCAAATAGAAGCCAAAAAATCAGCCCGGCGAGTATACGGGACGGCGACTACAGGTATTCGATCTGGGCGCCTTCCGTGTCGCACGTCAGAATATGCGTATCACACTTAGGGAACTGCTCGCGCAGCTTGACCTGCAGGAACTTTGCCACGATGGTATCGTCGGTCACAGCCATAAGGGTCGAGCCCGAGCCGCTAATCCAGATGGTCTTAGCGCCGCCGTTAAGGCAGGTGTCGCGCACGGCGTTGTAGTCGGGAATCAGGCGGCGACGATAGGGCTCCTGGATGCGGTCGTCGTTGGCGGCGGCAATCAGGTCAAGGTCGCCGGTCTCCAGGCCGCGCGTCATGCCGGCGATGCGGCCCATCTGCCACACGGCGGTGGAGAGCGGAATCTCCTGCGGCACGACCTTGCGCGCCTCGCTCGTGTGTACCTCGTAGGGCGGAATCACGGTAATAAAACGCAGGCGATCGCTCACCTCGTAGCGCAGGCACTGGGGGAGCGAATCAGTCGGCGTAAAGGAGCAAACGGCACCGCCCAGGATGGCAGGGGCGACGTTATCGGGATGGCCCTCGACCTCGGTGGCAATGCGGACAAGCTCGGCACGGTCGACGGTATGGCCCGTCAACGCGGCGGCAGCCATGATGCCGGCGACGACGCAGGTGGAGCTGGAACCCAGGCCGCGGGCGACGGGCACGTCGGTCTGAATGTCGATGGCAACGGGAAAAGCCGGCTCGCCCCAGGCGGCCAGAGCATCGACAAAGCTCACATAGACCAGGTTATTCTCGTTTTGGAACTCCTCGGGGCAGCCCGTGATGGTGAGCTTGTCGGCGCGCTCGAAGGTGAAGTGCGAGTAGAGGCTGACGGCCATGCCGAGGGTGTCGTAGCCGATGCCTAGGTTGGCGCTGGTTGCTGGGACGGTGATTTTGATCATGTGAGTCCTCCTGGGCGGGTCTGCCTGTTTAGTTCGCTGCTCGGGCAGTCCTGGCTCGCTCGGAAAGCACATTAAGTGCTTTCCGGCTCGTGCGGAACTCGCGACGAACTAAACGGCCAGACCCGCTCGCATGCTCGTCATCATCCCGAAAGCTTAATAAAAAGAAGGTGCGCCGACTTTCGCCGGCGCCTTATAGGGGGTTTAGTTGGTAGCCATCTTTTTTGCTGCAGACTCTACGTAGTTGGCCATGTCGGCTACGTCGCAGACGTCTTCGAAGCGGACGGGCTTGGACTCGAGTTCGGCGAGCTGTGCCGGGGCGACCGTGTTGGTTGCCTGCTCGAGCACGTGCATGGCCTCAAAGTCGTCCTCGGGAACGTCGAGCCCCAGGGCGTCGCAGCAGGCGCGCGGGAACTTGTAGGGGCTGGCGGTCGAAAGCAGCACGCGAGCCTTGGCGCCCTCGGCGGGAGCGACCTTTTCAAAGACGTGATAGCCGCAAGCAGTATGCGGATCGATCACGTAGCCATTTGCGTCCCAGCAGCTCTTGATGGCAGTGCGGACCTCGTCCTCGCTGGCCCAACCGCAGTCAAAGACGCTCTGAATCTTTGCCAGCAGGTCGGCGGGAACCTCGTAGCGACCAGTCTGGGCAAGCTGCTCCATAAGGCCGGCA
Organism: uncultured Collinsella sp.; assembly: GCA_902489945.1. GTDB lineage: Bacteria > Actinomycetota > Coriobacteriia > Coriobacteriales > Coriobacteriaceae > Collinsella. Next base: position 19,217 of record CABUBZ010000009.1, on the reverse strand, counting down.
ACGAGTTCGCAGTCGCCATCGGACAGGAAGTAGAGCATGCGCTCCAGGTTGGAGCTGATGAGGATGTCCATCGACGGCGAGATGGTCGTGAAGAACGGACGGTTACGGTCGTAAACGCCGGTGGTCAGGAAGTCGGCAAGCACGTTGTTCTTGTCGCTCGCCACGACGAGCTTGGCGACGGGCAGGCCCATGCGCTTGGCGTAGTAGCCGGCCAGGATATCGCCAAAGTTGCCGGTGGGCACACAGAACTCAACGGCGTCGCCGGCCTCGATAGCGCCGGCGCGCAGCAGCTGCGCATAGGCGGCAAAGTAGTAGACGACCTGCGGTACCAGGCGGCCGACGTTGATGGAGTTGGCGCTCGAAAGCACCGTGCCGGCAGCCTCCAGACGCTCGGCAAGCTCCTTATCGGCAAAGATGCGCTTGACGGCGCTCTGGGCGTCGTCAAAGTTGCCGCGGATGCCGCAGACGGCGACGTTATCGCCCTCCTGCGTGGACATCTGCAGATTCTGCACGCGGCTGACTTTGCCCTCGGGATAAAAGACGGTGATGCCCGTGCCCGGCGCGTCGGCAAAACCGGCGAGTGCGGCCTTGCCCGTGTCGCCCGACGTGGCGGTGACGATCATGATGCGCTCGGCGCCGCCGTCCCTGGCGGAAGTGCGGGCCATCAGACGGGGGAGCATCTGCAGGGCGACGTCCTTGAAGGCGCTTGTGGGCCCGCCAAAGAGCTCCATCACATAGGTCTGAGGGGCGTCGGCGCCCGGCGCAGCGTCGAGTTTGACGAGCGGCGTAACCTCTTCACTCGCGAACGTGCCGCGGTATGCCTCGTCGACACACGCCGAAATTTCTTCGGCCGTGTAATCATTCAGTAACATTCCCAACACATCTTGAGCGATTTCAAAGTACGATTTATCTGCAAGCGAGCTGATATCGACCTGCTGGGTGCCGAGCTCGTCCGAGACAAACAAACCCCCGTCGGGAGCGATGCCGGTGCGGATTGCCACCTTACTTGAGCACGATAAAGTGCGTCCTCGTGTACTATGATAAGTTCCCATATAACACTGCTCCTCGGATGCCTTGGTCCCAATCGGTGAAACCATGGTATCAGAGCGCGCAAAACAGGTTTGCAGAGGCTTTTAGAAAGGTAACCTCAAGCCCATGATTAAGATTGCCAAGTTTGGCGGCTCGTCGGTCGCCGACGCCGAACACTTCAAGAAGATCAAGGCCATCGTCGATGCCGACCCTGCCCGCCGTTTTGTGGTGGTTTCTGCCTGCGGCCGCCGCTTTAAGGGCGACACCAAGGTGACCGACCTGCTCTACCTGGTTAACGCGCACGTTAAGTATCACGTGTCGTGTGAGGAGCTGCTCGAGGACATTGGCCAGCGCTATTTTGATATCGCTGACGAGCTGGAGCTCACCTATCCCATCCGCGAGGAGTTCGCGGCCTTTGCCGAGCGCGCCCGCTCGGGCGGCTACTCTACCGAGGAGCTCGTGAGCCGTGGCGAGTACTTCACCGCTCGCCTGATGGCGGAGTACCTGGGCCTGCCGTTCCTGGACGCCGCGACGGTTGTGGCGTTCCATCATGACGGTACGCTCAGCATGAATCGCACCTCTGAGCTGGTGCAGGAGTACGGTCAGCAGGGTGGCTTTGTTATGCCCGGTTTCTACGGCGCGACGCGTGAGGGCCAGATCAAGCTGCTCGACCGTGGCGGCGGCGATATTTCCGGCTCGATTCTGGCCAAGTGCCTGGGCGCCGATCTGTACGAGAACTGGACCGATGTCTCGGGCTTCTATTCTGCCGATCCGCGTATTGTTCCCGAGGCTCAGCCCATTGCGCGCGTTACCTACGAGGAGCTGCGCGAGCTTTCGTACATGGGCGCAAGCGTCCTGCACGAGGAGGCCGTGTTCCCCGTGCGCGAGGCGGGTATTCCGCTGGTCATCAAGAACACCAATGCGCCGCAGGACCCCGGTACCATCATTAGCGAGACGGCTGATGAGGGCGAGGCGGAGCCCATCATTACCGGCGTGACCGGCAAGCGCGGCTTTGTCGCCATCAACGTTGCCCGCGACCGCACCAAGCCCCGTGTCGGCTTTATGCGCCGTGCGCTTTCGGTGTTCGAGCGCTATGACGTTTCCGTCGAGCACATGCCCACTGGTGTCGACCGCTTTGGCGCCGTGGTGCAGGAGCAGGATGTGCACGATTCGCTGTACTCACTTGTGGGCGACATCCAGCAGGAGGTCGAGCCGCTCGAGATCGAGGTTGTCGAGGGCTTGGCGCTCATCGCGACCGTCGGCCGTAACCTGCGCGGTCGTGCAGGCATCTCGGGCCACCTGTTTGGTATGCTCGGCCAGGCCGGCGTGAGCGTGCGTATGATTTCGCAGAGCTGCGACGAGATCAACATCATTATCGGTGTCGAGGAGAAGGACTTCGACCTGGCGATTCAGACCATTTACCGTGCCTTCTCCGACGAAAACGGCATTGTGAAGGTCTCTGACCTGGAGGCTCCTGCGCCGGTCGATCCCGCTCTGGCCGCGCTCAAAAAGTAGTGACTGTTCGGTAGATTTTTGGGTCATGTCTCAAAAATCTACGGCGGGGCGTTTCGTTTCGGTTTCGTTTCGACGGGGCGGGTTTCGTGCCCGCCCTGTTCTTGTATAAACTGGCAACAATAATCGGCCTGCTCGGCGTGCGGGCGATAGCCACAACCTTTAAAGGGAGAAGCATGAAACAGTACACGGTTGCTATTTTGGGCGCGACGGGAGCCGTGGGCACCCAGATGCTTGAGTGCCTCAACGAGCAGGAGTTCCCGGTTGGCAAGCTCAAGCTGCTGGCGAGCGCGCGCTCTGCGGGCAAGACCGTTGAGTTCCGCGGCGAGCAGATCGTGATTGAGGAAGCTTGCCCCGAGGCCTTTGAGGGCTGCGACATCGTGCTCGGCGCTGCCGGCGACGATATCGCTAAGGAGCTGCTGCCCGAGGCCGTCAAGCGCGGAGCCGTCGTGGTCGACAACAGCCACGCCTTCCGCATGGATCCCGAGGTGCCGCTGGTCGTGCCCGAGATCAATGCCGACGATATCAAATGGCATCACGGCCTTATCGCCAATCCCAACTGCGCGACCATCATCGGCCTGGTTCCCACGTGGCCGCTGCATCAGCTTGCCGGCGTGAAGCGCATGATCGTCTCGACGTATCAGGCGGCTTCTGGTGCCGGTGCTCCCGGTATGGCCGAGCTCGAAGCGCAGCTTGCTGCCCTGGGCCGTGGCGAGGAGATTCCCGAGCCGCGCGCATTTGCCGCCCAGCTGGCGAGCAACCTGATTCCGCAGATTGGCGGCGTCAAGGAGGAGGGCTTTACCTCCGAGGAGATGAAGCTGCAAAACGAGGGCCGTAAGATCATGCACCTGCCCGAGCTGCGCGTGAACTGCACCTGCGTGCGCGTGCCTGTGCTGCGCTCGCACTCCGAGAGCGTTACGCTCGAGTTTGAGCGCGACATTACGGTGGAAGAGGCCCGTGCTGCGCTGGCTGCCGCTCCGGGCGTGAAGCTGGTTGACGACATGAGCGCCGAGGATGCGCACGATCGCTTCCCCATGCCGATGGATACGTCCGACCAGGACCTGATCTGGGTCGGTCGCGTGCGTCGCGACATCTCGAACCCCGAGGCCGCGCGCGGTATCACCTTCTGGTGCTGCGGCGACCAAATCCGTAAGGGCGCGGCGACCAACGCCGTCCAGATCGCTAAGCTGCTCTGCGAGTAGTGTGGCCTGTCCGGCGGGGCCGGGCTTAGTTTTCAGAACGTCCTCGACCATGTGTGGCGCCTTGTCCTGCTCCTTCGGAGCCGCGGACAAGGCGCCACACTGGTCTGCGGAGTGTTCTGAAAACTAAGCCCGGCCCCCGCCTGCGGTGACGCTGCTGCAAGCGATCTGCGATGGGGCCGTTGTTGGTTGGGGCCGCTGGGCTGATGTGAGGGCACGTGGCCGCTGCGGGCCCTGGTCCCGGCGGTGGCCTCGGCGCTTTGCGCCTGCTGCCTGCGGGGACTTTGGGGTCGTGCGGCAGCTGCGGCGCTGCGCGCCTGCTGCCTTGGGTGACTTTGGGGTCGATTGGGGTTGTCTGCACAATTCGCGGTATTATGTTTGCGGAGTTTTGAAAGGAGCCGCTGGTGGTCACGACGACGTTTGCTTCGCCTTTGGGCGAAATCTTGCTTGCCGCTGATGGCCGCGGTCTGACGGGACTTTGGTTTGAGGGGCAGGAGCACTTTGGCTCCACGCTTCTCAAAGAAGATGCGGAGCACGTTGAAGGTGCCGATGCGGTTTCTGGTGCTGGCGGCATGTCGCCGGTGAGTCCGGTAAATGGTGCGGCCTCTTCGGTGCTTGAGCGTTCCTGGGCTTGGCTGAATGCTTATTTTGCAGGGCAGGAACCTCGGTTTACACCGCCGTTGCATATGATTGGTACGGCGTTTCAGCGTGAAGTTTGGTTTGAGCTGCTTTCTATTCCGCGTGGCGAGGTCGCTACGTATGGCGAGATCGCCCAACGTGTTGCGGCTCGACATCGTGCACCGGGAAACGAGGCGCCCGTTGTGTCTCCTCGTGCGGTGGGGGCTGCGGTCGCTCGCAACCCTGTTTCGATTATCGTGCCGTGCCATCGCGTGGTTGCCGCCGATGGTTCGCTCAACGGATATGCCGGCGGGCTTGACCGCAAGGAATGGCTGCTGCGGCTCGAGGGTGCGTACGAGGAGTAACGCCAGGGCACTTTGCATAGCCAAGACGCCGTGAAAGAACGGGATGTGCTTTCCGAATGGCGTTCCAAGCGGAAACCGTGTCCCGGAATACAGCCTCAGAGTGGGACGCCGTTTCCGGTTGAGACCACCTGCTTGGACATCTTTCTACGCTCGCTCTTGCAGGGCGTAGATCGACTTATCCATGTTGAACAGGTAAGCCACGACGCAGACAATAAAGAACATCGGCAAGTTGCCAAAGCCGAAGACTTCGCAGCCAATAAGGATGGGTGCGAGCAGCGTATTGGTGGCGCTGCCAAAGACAGCTGCGTAGCCCAGTGCGGCGCAGAGCTCGACGGGCATGCCGAGTTGAGCCTCGTTATGGCGACATCTGGGTAACAGAAAGGCCCGCGTTCCTCAGAGGCAAGATAGGCAATTCTGCTTCTGAGGTAGATCTCAATTCTGCCGACCGCACTGCCGACCGCATCAAACATTAACTGCCGGAGGGCTCGGTCAAATTCATACGTGTAGATGATGGTTTCGAATGTTGTGCCTTCGCGAAAGATGGTAATCCCGGACTTGCATTTGGTTTTGTAGGGAAATCAGTAGGCCGACAGTCTGTAGTGGTTGGCTTCGACCAAAGCTTGCTCGAGTTCGCTTTGATCAGAGCACTTAAGACCCTTGTTTTCTGTCAATAGTGCTATTTGTTCGTTGATGGATATCCGCGACTTCTGGTATTTCATTAAGCCTCTTGATAGAAAAAGAGCTGGAGTTGCGCATCGTTGAGAGGCTTTCCAGCTTTAGCAAAACAAACTTATAAGATGCGACGGGCCGCGTCAAGATAATTACCGGACGGCCTAGGAGGCGGCTGGTTGGCTGGCTTAAAACCCAGCGCGTGAAATGACGCTCCACGCTATTCAGCGCGCTTGATAGGATGACGAACCACAGTCTTAAGTTTCTCCGGCGCACACTTGCGTGGATCGGAAAGATAGATTTCGTGATGTAAACGGGTGTCTGAGAAGTCGGGGACATAGCCCTGCTCGGTCGCATATTCATGCATGGCGTCTACGGTTGCCGGCTCGCTGTCGTAGGGTCCGGTATGCATGCATTGAACGCAGAGACCCTCGTCAACTTTAAGCAGCTCGACGGCAGAAAAGTCCAGTTTCTTTTTGGCCGTGGCTTCCGCGACCGCCCAGTCAAAGTCATCCTGAGTGACGAAATCGGGCAGGCGGATGCACGAGATAAAGTTGAAATCGTCCTTGCGTACATAATCGATGTCGCCGCTCGGGGAGTCTTGCCACCAGAAGCCCTCGAGCGGCGGTACCACAAAGTCGAAATAGCCCTCGATACTCCTTGAGCCTTTCTTTGACATCTTGACGGTATAGGCGATGCCGTAAAGCAGCGGCAGGGCATTTTGATACTCGCCACCTTCGGTATTTGGGTCGCCCTTTCCGCGAACGGCAACGTAGCTCATAGGCGGGACAGTTATGATACTCGGCTTGCTTGCAGGTCTGTAGAGCTCCTTGCATTCCTTCTTAAAGTCGAACGCCATGTTGGCCGCCTTTCTGCGTATTGGCCTGCTTAGATAGCGGAATCATATCATAGAAACGAACAGCTGTTCGAATGATTTGGCTGACAGATTGAGATGCGTGCGTTGTGTTTGGCGGTCGGCCTGACCCCATCGATGATTTCTCTGCCTTCCCGGCGCTTGCCTGCGCTCCCCGTTTCCCCATATAAAACCTACCAAAATAAACCTGTCCCTTTTTGGTCGGTGCGAAATGGGTAATACTAAGGAGTTATCCGACCAGATGGGAATTAATCGATGGCTTATATCGAATTCAAAGACGTCATCAAGGCGTACGGCGAGGGCGATGCCCGCATTCACGCGCTCGACGGCGCGAGCTTTACCGTTGAACGCGGTGAGCTCGCCATTATCCTGGGCGCCTCGGGTGCCGGCAAGACCACGGCGCTCAACATCCTGGGCGGCATGGATACGGTAACCTCCGGCACCGTGACGGTGGACGGGCGCGACGTGAGCTCCGCCAACGAGGCGCAGCTCGTGGAATACCGCCGTGCCGACGTCGGCTTTGTCTTCCAGTTCTACAATCTGGTCCCCAACCTGACGGCGCTCGAAAATGTCGAGCTTGCGGCGCAGATTTGTCCCGATTCGCTCGATGCCGAGCAAACGCTTTGCCAGGTTGGCCTGGGTGAGCGCCTCGCCAACTTTCCGGCGCAGCTTTCGGGCGGCGAGCAGCAGCGCGTGTCCATTGCGCGCGCACTGGCCAAGAACCCCAAGCTGCTTTTGTGCGACGAGCCCACGGGCGCGCTCGACTACAAAACCGGTAAGCAGATCTTGCAGTTGCTGCAGGACACCTGCCGCAAGCAGGGCATTACGGTCATCATCATCACGCACAACTCCGCGCTCGCGCCCATGGCCGATCGCCTGATCCGCTTTAAGAGTGGTCGTGTGGAGAGCGAGACGGTCCAGCAAAATCCCGTGCCTATCGAGACGATCGAGTGGTAGCGCCCATGGACCAGGACCGCCAAAACAGCCAAAACCACGATACGGAGCACGTGAGTCGGGACCGGGAGTTCGCGACCTACCGTACCGCCCAAAGCTCAAACGATATGGTGCCGACGGTATTTCGCCGTGGCATCTACCGCACAATCCGCGGCAGTCTTAAGCGCTTCTTGTCCATCGTGGTCATCACCGCGCTCGGCGTGAGCGTGATGTGCGGCCTTAAGGCGGGCTGCGAGGATTTGTGCGATTCGGTCGACGCCTATTTTGACCAGCAGAATGTCTATGACATTAACGTGCAGTCGACCTGTGGCCTTACGCGCGACGATCTCGCGGCTATCCAAGAGATCGACGGCGTCGAGACGGCCGAGGGTATCTACACCGAGACCGCCTACACCGCCGTGGGCACAACGCGCGAGCGCGTGGTCGTGCAAAGTCTCTCCAAGGAGAACATCGATCAGCCAGTGCTCGTGAACGGCGATTTGCCCGAGAGCGCCGATGAGGTGGCGGTAACTTCGAAGTTCCTGAAGGCTTCGGGCAAAAAGCTCGGCGATACCGTGAGTTTTGCCGCCAATGACGCGAGCTCGTCCAACCAAAGTGCCAAGGATCAGTTTGCCGCGGGCGATTACACCATTACGGCCGAGGTCCTCGACCCCACTGATGTGAGCTCCGACTCGACAGTCAACGCCTTCCGTGCCGCTTCGGCTGCGGACTATAAGTTCTATGTGAGCGAGGATGCCGCGACATCATCGTCCTACTCCGCGGTCCACGTGATCGTCGAGGGAGCCAAGAGCCTCAACTCCTACTCGGATGCCTACACGGCAAAGATCAATGAGGTCAAGGGCAATATCGAGAAGATCCGCGAGGAGCGTGAAAAGGCGCGCGTCCAGGAGCTGACGGTTGACACGCCGGCAAGCTTGGATGCGGCTGAGCGCCAGGCCGCCATGCTCTTTGGGATTGAGCAGGATAGCATCAACCGCATGGCCGAGGGCAGCGAGGAGCGCGTCCAAGCTCAGGCCGAGTTGGACCAGCGCCGCGCCGCCGCCGATCAGCAATTCGCCGATGCCCGCGCCGAGCTTTCCAATCTGGGTGAATGCACTTGGTACATTCAGGACCGCGGTAACATCGCAAGCTACTCGAGCGTCGAGAGCGACAGTTCTTCGATCGAGGCCATCGCCACGGTGTTCCCGTTTATCTTCTTTATCGTCGCCGTGCTCATCAGCCTCACCACCGCCACGCGCATGGTCGAGGAGGAGCGCACGCTTATTGGCCTGTACAAGGCGCTTGGCTATTCACGCGAGCGCATCCTGTCCAAATACGTGGACTATGCGCTGTGGGCATGTCTGATCGGCGGCGTGCTCGGCAACATCATCGGCTTTGTGGGCCTGCCACTGTTCTTGTTTACGGTGTTCGACGACATGTACTCGCTGCCCCAGATGCTGCTTTCGTACGATATCGTGTCTTCGCTCGTGTCGGTGGCGCTGTTTGCCGTGGGCGTGGTGGGCGCTACGATTATCGCCTGCCGCCACGAGATGGCCGAGACCCCAGCCTCGCTCATGCGTCCCAAGGCCCCGCGCGCCGGCTCGCGCATTCTGCTCGAGCATATCGGCTTTATCTGGCGCCGCATGGGCTTCTTAAACAAGGTCGCTGCACGCAACCTATTCCGCTACAAAAAGCGCGCCTTTATGACCATCTTCGGTATCGCGGGCTGTACGGCGCTTGTGATCTGCGGTATGGGCATCCGCGATACGTCGGTGGCGCTTTCGCCCAAGCAGTACGGGCATATCACGCGCTACGACCTGCTGGCGGTCGCCAATCCCGACGATTTTTCACAGACGTGCGCGGCGCTCGACGAGCGAAGCGCGGTCAAGGATTCCGGTGTGACCGTAACTTCGACGCTGCCGATCATGACCGACAACGTCACCTTTACATTCGGCGGAAAGAGCGAGACCGTGCAGCTGATCGTGGTGCCCGATGACCGCACGAACGATCTGGACGACTATGTTCGCCTTGAGGATGAGTCCAAAGAGCCACTGTCTTTGCGTGACGGAGACGTGTATCTGAGTAAGAGTTCACAGCTGGTGCTGGGGATTCAACCGGGCGATACGGCGCACGTCCAGGATTCGTCACTCAACGTCGCCAAGGTCAAAGTCAGCGACATTTCGCTTAACTATCTGGGCAACACGCTTTACATGACGCAGGGCACCTATGAGCGCACGTTCGGCCGAAGCGCGCGTCTTAACGGCATCTTTGCACTGCTCAAGGGTTCGTCGGCCGACCAGATTGCGTTTAGCAAGAATCTTAAGAGTGACGGTTGGCTTACGATTTCGAGTACGGCCGAGCATTGGGAAAACTATGAGGCGAACTTTACGATTATCAATTCGGTCGTGGTGCTCGTGACCTTTATGGCGGCGTGCCTGTCGTTTGTGGTGGTGTTTACGCTGTCCAACACGAATATCTCCGAGCGCGAGCGCGAGCTGGCGACCATTAAGGTGTTGGGCTTCCGTCGCGGTGAGGTGCACCATTACGTCAACAAGGAGACGTTGATCCTCACGGCGATCGGCGCTGCGCTGGGCGTTCCACTGGGTGGTGCGTTGGCCGAGAGCTTTACGTACATCCTGCAGATGCCGTCGCTGTACTTTGACGTCGAGGTCGAGCCGCTAAGCTACGTGCTCGCCGTGGCGCTTTCCTTTGGCTTTACGTTTATCGTCAACCTCGCTACCAATCGTACCCTCAACAAGATTGACATGGTCGGTGCCCTCAAGAGCGCCGAGTAATCCGCCAAAAAGGGACAGGTTTATTTTGGCAGGTTTTATCTGGGCAAACGTCGGGCACCTACGGGCGACCCGGCGTTTGTTGCTTTGCTATCTTCTGCTCGCAAGCGTGGATGAGAGGCCCTCTTTAGCCTTCGAGATTGGGCTTGAATGGGTCGTATGCCACAAAACGGGCCTATCTACTACGTTTAATTGGATACCCTCAACCATGCCGGGGAAACGAAAAATAAAACCGCAGGTAGAAGGCCTGTCGATTTTCGAAAAAGGCGGTCATGGTTGGCCTCATCGAGTTAAACGTAGTAGATGGCCCCTTTTCGTGGCGGACCATCAAACGAACGCCGACGCTTGTGCTGTAGCCGCTCCGATCATTCGTAAGTTGCGGTGGAATAGTTCCTAGATTCAGCTATTTGAGCCCAAACAGGAACTATTCCACCGCAATTTACTATCAGACCAGGCACCCGCAGCAAGAAGATGAATAGCCTCGGCGAGTATGTAAACGCAGGGCCCTCCGACCCCGCCCGACGATTTCGATTGGCGACCTTTGACGGAGTCAAGGGAGGAGCCAAATCGAAATACGTCGGGCGGGGTCGGAGGGCCCGATGGGATGGATTTCGGCCGAGGCTATTCGTCGCCGAAGCTGATGCCCAACGCCTTGGCCTCGCGCACCAGATCGCTCTGGGGATCGACAAACTTGAGCTTGCCAGCGACATCCTTGAGCGGCATGTGGCACATCTTGCCGTCACGCAGGGCAATCATGTAGCCAAACTCGCCGCGTAGGCACCCCAGTGCCGCCTCGACGCCGCACTGGGTCGCAAAGATGCGGTCCTGAGCGTCGGGCTGGCCGCCGCGCTGCGTGTGACCGGGGATAGCGACACGGGTCTCGCGACCGGTCTTGGCTTCGATCTCCTTGGCGATGTCGTAGACAATCGACGGGCTCGTGCGCTCGGCGAGCTTCTTCTTGTACTCCTTCTTGGACAGTGCCGCGTCCTCCTTGGAGATGGCGCCCTCGGCGACGGCCACGATGGTAAAGCGGCTGCCGGTCTCCATGCGATGCTCAATGGTCTTGATGACGTTATCCATGTCGTAGGGAATCTCGGGAATCAAGATGACATCTGCGCCGCCCGCGACGCCGGCATACAGCGGGATCCAGCCAACCTTGTGGCCCATGATCTCGATAACGAACACGCGCCCGTGACTCGACGCGGTGGTGTGGATGTCGTCGATGCACTTGGTAGCGACGTCGATGGCGCTCGTAAAGCCAAACGTCAACTCGGTGCCCCAGGTGTCGTTATCGATGGTTTTGGGTAGGGCGATAACGTTGAGGCCCTCTTCGCGCAGGCGGTTGGCGGTCTTGGTGGATCCGTTACCGCCTAGCATAAACAGGCAGTCGAGCTGCAGCTTATGATAGGTGTGGACCATTGCGGGCACCTTCTCGACGCCGTCGGCCTCGGGAGTGTCCAGGCGCTTGAACGGCGTACGGCTCGTGCCCAGGATGGTGCCGCCGCGGGTGAGGATGCCGCTAAAATCGGCGGGAGTCATGACACGGAATCTGCTGTAGATAAGGCCCTGGTAGCCGTCCTCAAAACCATAGATTTCGATAGGCTCTTCGCTGTTGGTCATAAGTGTTTTGACAATGCCGCGCATGGTGGCGTTGAGTGCCTGGCAGTCGCCGCCACTGGTAAGAAGACCGATCCTAAGCATGATGAATCCTTCCGGGCAAGTTATAACATGCGCATAAGTTTACCCCCGCACACTGTTGATACGGGGGTAAAACGTGTTAGCTCAAGCGTATAGAAATGTAAACAACGTCAGGCGAGCGTAAGGTCGACGAGCCTGGGTCCTTACAGTGCGAAGGCGTCGACGTCGCCCCAGTGGCGGCGCAGCGTAATGGCGGCGGCGGGTTCGGTATTGTCAAAGACGACCGACCATTGCGTATTGCTGGTGATGTCTTCCGGATTGGGTTCTTGCGCTGCGGCACGCAGGGCTTTCCAGACAATCGTTTCGTCCTGGGCACCGACATGGGCGTCAAGGACATCGGCGATTGCGACGGCGCGCTCTTTACCATGGCCCAGCTCGCCATTCTTTTGGTTGGGCAGCACTTCGTCGCCATAGCAGGCGTAGAAGTTCGTAACCTGGCGTACAGGAGTCGCTTTGAAAGCGCGGTCTGGATCGCGCGGATCCCACTCTACTACGCGCGCGTCACCGGCGGCGTCGTTGATAAAGAAGTGGTAATCGCGTCCTGCCATGGCGTGCATGTCGTAGGCGGAAAGCAGGTCGACAGCTTCTTGCGTGGTGGCGGCACGGTCGAGCACCAGGCGGATGGCGAGCGAGGTATTGATGACGGGGCGCTGCGTGTCCTGGTCACAGGGCTTGGAGTCCAGAGTGAGTACAGCAATGGACACGCCGCATTCGTTAACACCGTCGAGCTGGGCAAACGGGCCCATGAGTGCGGCGGCGCGTCCGCCGACGGAGTCAAGCGGAGTGTTATCGCCCAGGTTGTTAAGGGCGGCAAACCCGATGGAGGCATAGCCGTCGCGTGGGTGATTGCGCACCAGCAGCGCCGAGGTGTCGTCCTTAAAGTCGTAATTGCGACCGGTGCGCACGCGGCCTTCGGCATCTACGGCGACAAAAGCGCTGCAGGCAAACTGGGGCGCCTGGACATGTACCGGCACACCGGGCAGCACCTGCGCCACCACAGCATCGATATAGGCCTGGTCGTCGCGCACGCCAGCGGCGATGATGCGATCAAGATCGTAGTCGTAGGCGATGTCGATTGCGTACAGGTCATAGCTATCCGCGTAGCCGGTCAAGCGTTTGAGCGACGCGGCGGACTTGATTTGCTTGCGGTAAACGATACCGGTGGCAGCGGCAAGGCCGACGGCGACTCCCGCGACACCGCAGGCGATGGCAATGTTACGTGGCTTCATGACGGCTCCTCTCGTCCTGTTAGCGTAATTGTCGCAAAAGGAGCGCGGGCATGATGGCTCAACTTGGTGAGCGGCGCGGGATTAAACATGGAATGAAGAGTGCGGCGCTGGCGTGGCGGGGTATGCTGGAGGGGACCATCAACCCAGCGAAAGGGGAGAGCATGACGGATCAGGAAACGCTCGAGCGCGCACATGTGACGGCCGACGATATCGAGGCCGCCAACGACCTTATCGACTTTATCGAGGCATGCCCCAGCATGTTCCATACGGCGGCGACCATTATGGCCGAGCTCGACGAGGCGGGCTTTACCTACCTGCCCGAGAACGCGGCGTGGGACATCGAGCCGGGCGGGCGTTATTACACGCAGCGCAACACCTCGAGCGTTGTTGCCTTTAAGGTGGGCGAGGACCTGGCCGCGACGTGGGGCGAGGACGGCGTTGCCGGTGACTATCATTTTCAGCTCACGGCGTCGCACAGCGATTCGCCGACGTTTAAGGTCAAGGCCGTGCCCGAGCTCGACGGCGCAGGCGAGACGCTGCGCCTGAACACCGAGGCCTACGGCGGCATGATCGACTACACCTGGTTCGACCGCCCGCTGGCGCTCGCGGGCCGCGTGTTGGTACGCGAAGGCGACCGTATTGAGAGCCGCCTGCTTGCCACCGAGCGCGAAGTCGCGATTATCCCGAGCCTTGCCATCCATATGAACCGCGGCGTTAACGAGGGCTTTGCGCCCAACCGCGCCGTCGACCTGTGCCCGCTCATCAGCGCCGGTGAGCTTAAGCAGGGCGATTTTGATGCCCTGGTTGCCGACGAACTGGACGTTGAGCCCGAGCAGATCCTGAGCCGCGATCTGTTCCTGGTCAACCGCCAGGATGCGCGCATTTGGGGCTGGGCTGACGAGTTCATCTCGACGCCCAAGCTCGACGACCTGGCCTGCGCCTACACCTCACTGCAGGCATTTTTGGGTGCCGAGAACGCGCGCGACGTCTCGGTCTTCTGCTGCTTTGATAACGAGGAGGTTGGTTCCGAGACCAAGCAGGGCGCCATGTCGACGTTCTTGGCCGACGCACTGCGCCGCATCAACGGATCGCTGGGCTTTGACGACGAGTCGTACCATCGTGCACTTGCTGCCTCGATGCTTGTGAGCTGCGACAATGCGCATGCCGTGCACCCCAACCACGCCGAGAAGTGCGACGCCCGCAATCAGGTTGTGCTCAACGGCGGTATCGTTATCAAGGAAGCCGCCAACCAGCATTACTGCACCGATGCCTTTAGCCGCGCAGTGTTCCAGGCTATTTGCGATGACGCCGACGTGCCCACGCAGGCCTTTGCCAACAAGAGCGATATGGCGGGTGGCTCCACGCTCGGCAACCTGTCGAACATGCAGGCGAGCATGCATGCCGTGGACGTGGGCCTGCCGCAGCTGGCCATGCACTCAAGCTACGAGACCGGCGGCGTACGCGACGTGATGTACGCCATTCGCGCCCTCACGGCTTTCTACGAGCGAAACCTAACCATCAACGGCGCCGAAAGCGTGGAGCTCTAAAACCTGCTAAAAGGGACAGGTTTATTATGCAGGTTTTATCTGGGCAAATGCCGCAAAGCCAACAGCTGGACAGAATTGTTATGACACCGCAGGTTGAGCAAGCGTCAGCGAGCGATGTCCAGAGCGAACAAGTTGGCATGAAAAAGGCAAGGCATAGACCTTCTGGTCATGCCTTGCCTTTTGAATGACAAATTGTCGCTCTGGGCGGCGCGTAGCGTCGACCGGTCCGCCGTTCGTTAGAACGGCGGAACCCTAATGTTCGATCCAACAGCGCAGGGTCTCGCCGGCTTGCAGGTGACGCAGATTCTCTGCGGCAATGTCGACCACATTGTTGAGCGTGGCTGCCAGGTGGAACCAGCCGGAGACGTGCGGCGTGATGAGCATGTTGGGCGCATCCCACAGCGGGCTTGTGGCGGGCAGCGGCTCGGGGTCGGTGACGTCGACCGCGGCGCCGGCGAGATGTCCCGACTCCAGGGCGGCAACCAAGTCGTCGGCGACCACAAGGTCGCCGCGGCCGCCGTTGGCAAAGAAGGCGCCCGGTTTCATCGCGGCGAAGAACTCGGCGTTCGCCAGGCCGCGGGTCTCGGGTGTGCTGGGCATAAAGGATGCGACGATGTCAGCCTCGGCCAGGCGCTCGGACAGGGCGTCCATGCCGTCCATGTCCTCAAACACAATGGGGTAGACGAGTGGATGGCGCTTGATGCCGCGGACGTGCGCGCCCATGTTGCGGCAGAGCGTGGCGAAGTGGCCGCCGATATCGCCCGCGCCCAGCACCAGCACATTGGCGTTTTTGAGCGAGGTGACCGGCCCCAAATCCTCCCAGCGATGCTCGCGCTGCAAGTTGTGATAGCCGGGCAGGCGCTTCATCATGGAAAGGACCATGGCAAACATGTGCTCGCTTACGGCCTGGCCGTAGGCGCCCACCGAGCAAGACAATTTGGCGTCGGCCGGCACGGTGCCGGCGGCCAAGTAATCGTCATAGCCAGCGGTCTGCAATTGCAACAGCTGGAGATGTTCGCATGCCGTGAGCATGTCAGGGTCGATGTTGCCCAAGATCACGTCAGCATCGGCGACCTGCTCGCGCGTGGCGGCGTCGGCGCTCGTGTAGATAAAGTCCTCGCCCGGAGCGCTCGACTCAAGAATTGCACGATGACGGTCGTTGACGGGCAGCAAAACCAGGATGTTCACAAGCAGTCCTCTCCGCTCGACCTACCAAAAGGGGCAGGTTTATTTTGGCAGGTTTTATCAGGCAAAACGCTATAAAAACGCCGGGCTTTGCGATGGTTAACATATCCATCGCGAAGCCCGGCGCATCCACGGCTACCAGCTCAGCAGCTCGTAGCCGTCCTCGGTCACCACGAGCTGTACCTCGCACTGGGCCGAATCGCTACCGTCCTTGGTGCGCACACACCAGCCGTCGCCCTTGCTGATCTTGATGTCGGGCGCTCCGGCATTGACCATGGGCTCGATGGTAAAGACCATGCCCGGAGCCATGATGGTGTCCACATCGGGCGCCTCGGTGGTAAAGCCCACAAACGGGTCCTCGTGGAACTCCTTACCGATGCCGTGTCCGCCGTACTCGCGCACCACGCTAAAGCCGGCGTCCTCGACCGTCTTTTGCACGGCCTCAGCCATCACGGAGAGCGGCAGCCACGGCTTGACGGCAGCCAGACCCGCCTCCACGCTGGCGCGGGTGACGTCGACCAGGCGCTGGCGCTCGGCAGAGACCTCGCCGATGCAGAACATGCGGCTCGAATCACTAAAGTAGCCGTCTAGGATCGTGGAGCAGTCCACGTTGATAATATCGCCCTCATGCAGCACGTCCGTATCGCAGGGGATACCGTGACAGACCACGTCGTTGATCGAGGTGCAAACGCTCTTGGGGTAGCCCTCATAGTTGAGGTCGGCCGGCGTGCCACCGTGCTCGACGGTGTAGTCGTAGATCATCTGGTCGATCTGGTTGGTGGTCATGCCCGCGGCGATGTGTTCGCCTACGTAATCGAGCACGCCCACGTTGATGGCGGCCGAGCGCTTGATGCCCTCGATATCGGCGGGCGTCTTGTAGAGCGTGCGGGGCAGAACCTCCCAGCCCTCTTCCCACAAGCGCTCGAGGCGCTCATCAAAGGCGCTATGGCATTTCTTATATTTTTTGCCGCTGCCGCACCAGCAGGCGTCGTTGCGGCCGGGCACGGGTCCATTGTCAAACATGGCTAACTTCCTTTCATTCGCAGCTAGTATAGCCCACCCACGCGTCCATAAAAGTTGCGGTGATATAGTTCCGATTTAAGCGGTTTAACAGCATAAACAGGAACTATATCACCGCAGCTGATGGAGCGGGATGGCGGGCACTAGCTGCTGCGTGGTTTTGCTAGTAGCTCACCTGGCAGGGAATGCCGAGGGCGCGCACGCGCGCGGCGATGGCGTCGAGGGCCTCGGGCGCTGCTTTGGCAAGGCCGGCGACCGGCGTCTCGCGAGCCACCGTGTAGATGGTCGCTTCTTGTGGGCGAATGCGCTCAAGTGCCGCGAGCCAGGGGGCAACGTACTCCTCGCCGGTGTTGTCGATGGGCTTGCCCAGATACTCACCGGTCAAAAAGATCGTCTGGATAATAACGTGACCGTCAAAGCTTGCGAACGTCTCAATCTGGTGCTCGACGTCGTAGGGGCCAACAGGCTGGTCGAGCAGCTGGATAAATGCCGGATCGACCGTATCGAGCTTGAGGATGTTGTCGTCGACCATCATGAGCGCATCGTGCACCTCGGGGCGGTCGGCGCGCGTACCGTTGGAGAGCACGGCGATTTTGGAGTTTGGGGCCAGCTGATCGCGCAGCGCGACGGCGCCGGCGATGGCCTGCGGAAACTCCGGCGCGGCGGTGGGCTCGCCGTTTCCTGCGAAGGTGATCACATCGGGGAGCTCGCCCTCGGCTGCCATCTCGCGCAGCTTTGCCTCGAGCGCGTCGAGTACCACGGCAGCTGTGTTGTACGGCTCATGGCAGGGGCGCTCGGCGTTGAGGCCGTTTTCGCAGTAAATGCAGTCGAACGTGCAGATTTTGCCGCTAGCCGGCATCATGTTGACGCCGAGCGAGAGACCAAGGCGACGGCTGCGAACGGGCCCAAAGATGGGGCTGGCATTCAAAAACGTAGACATAGGCATATGCTCCTCAAGACAATTGTGCCTAAGCATAGCATCGGCTCCAAAGCAAGGTGCGGGCTCTTGCTTTACAAGTTTCGTTTTTTCACGTCGCTCATTATGCTGTGTCATGAAAAGCCTCGGGTCGGGTAAAGTTAATCTGTTAACAAGGTGTAAGGCAATGCGGGTCCATCCAACCGCACCGACGTGCAACTGGATGAGCATTGATGATGGGGGCGCAACATGGATTTTACGGTCGAGAATGCGGGCACCACGATTGCCTGTCGCGAATATGCCGGCCCGGATGTGTCGCCTGATACTCCTGCCTTGGTGTGCGTGCACGGCGCTTGTGTCGACGGCACATTTTTTGACGGTATCGCTTGTGAGCTCAGCCGCAACTACCGCGTAATTGCCTACGACCGCCGCGGCTGCGGTGGCAGCAGCGATGCGGCAGACGGCAGCTATGATCTTGCCGCTCAGGCCGCCGACCTGCAAGCCGTGATCGAACACGTTGGCGCTCCGGCAAATGTGCTTGCGCATAGCGCCGGTACGTTGGTGGCGCTGGAGCTTCTTCGCACCGAACCCCATCTCGTCGCCCGTGTGATTCTGCATGAGCCGGCTGTGTCGGCCGAAGGCGTCGGTATGGGCGCAGCTCCGGTTTTGCTCGATATGATTGCGGCTGGAAAGGTTTCAAGGGCGCTCCGGCTTTTCTTGGGAGCTCTCGGCGACTTGGACCCCGAGGCTCCTGGGACGACCGAAGCGGAAGCCAAACATGCCCTGCGCAATGGTCGTTGCTTTATGGCCAATGAATACGGAACAAATATGACATATGCTCCCGACTGGGAGCGCGCCCGCGCGTCAAAGGCGGTGTCGGCCGTGTTTTTGGGCGAGCTTTCGGTCGATACACCTCGCGAGGCTGGTACGCGAGCGGCTGCCGAATATCTCGATTGCCCCCTTGTGACGATCCCGGGCGCGCATAACGGTTTGCGCGATCGCCCCGTTACGGCGGCAAACGCCGTTTGCGATGTCTTGGAGCGTTAGCACGCTCGATGACCTGCGGGGAGAGGGGCTGTTAGCGTTTCGTCATTGTTAACGAATGCGCCCATAACCGCGCGCCCGCGGCTCCGTTACCGCCGTTTGCCAGGTCATAAAAATGTAACGATAATCGCGCGTGTGCCTTCAGCTGGGTCGATTTCCAGTCTCAGCCGAACACATTAAGCGGATAGGCCGTTCCCGCAGTTAGCCGAACGCCCCCGGTGCCCCATCCGGGCCCCGGGGGCGGCATTTTCCCAGTTGAAGGAACGGTGGAGATGTGTTTCGATGGGTCCGGTGGCCATGCTCCGCCCTCCGCCCGGCACCTCTTCCCAGACTCAGCCGGACGGTTGGTCCGTCTATTCCGTTTCCCTTCAGGCTAGGACAGCGGGGCATCGCCCCTCTCTGCGCGCGCCCGCCCTATCAGCCCCGGCGTCAGGTCGAGCTCGCCGAGCGGCACGTCCTCCACGCCGTAGGCGTCCAGCAGCGCCGCCGCGTCGTCACCGAGCATCGCCCTGAAGGCGCGGGCGGGCGTCGCGAAGCCGAGCGCGCCGCGGGGCTCGGAGTTCACGTGCGACATGGCGAGCGCCATG
>CABUBZ010000008.1 GCA_902489945.1 uncultured Collinsella sp. | reverse complement strand
AGCCCGTGGGTTATACCCTAAGAGCAAACCACCCTTTTTAAGGGTGGTTCTGATTTAGCGGGGGCCGACGGCAGATTCGGGCCGTCGACGCTCGCGTCACCAATCGCGTCATTCGAATCGGCGCTGGGAATTCAGTGCTTTTCCTCATGCAGGTATCTTCCATCTTGCGTCGCCGTCAGCCGTGAGCGGTCGATTTTTACCGATAAACGGCAAATTAATTCAGAAAAAATCAGGTAATTTCAAGAATGGTCAAACTTGATTAACAGCAAAACCACAAGGTAGATGGCTTTATACGGTGAAAAACTCTGACACAATGAGAAAAAGAGTGAAAAAAACTGATTGAAAATGAACTTATGTGGCAGTAATTTACATGTCACAGGGTAAGCCCCGGCGCGCAGGCGGCGGCCCTTATCGAATTACGGATATAGATCAGGTGCTCGAACGGGCAGAAACGATCAAGGACGAAGGTAAAGGACGTAGAAGCATGAAGCTTGCAACTCGTATCAACTCCTATTTTCGCGATGGCGACAAGAATCTTGATCGCGTGTTCGCGGAGTTCCAGAGCGTGGGCCTCACGCACGTCGACCTCAACTACCCCGAGCACTGCACAGGTGTCACGGCTGAGGACATGGCCGCCAAGCTCGCAGCTCACGACCTGCAGTTGAACGGCTGCGCGCTGCGCTTCCGCAACGCCTTCCTCAACGGTGACCTGGGCAATGCCGATGATGCCCTTGCCGCGGAAGCCCTTGAGCTCTGCTACGAGGCGTGCGACTACTGCCGCACTGCCGGTGGCAACACGGTGACCATCTGGCTCGGCCACGACGGCTTTGACTACAGCTTCCAGATCGCCTACGCTCGCGTCTTCGACCAGCTCGTAGCCGCATTCCAGAAGGTTTGCGACTACGCGCCCGACCTCAAGATCTCGATTGAGTACAAACCCTACGAGGAGCGCGCGTACGCGTTCATCGACTCCATGGGTATGACCGGCATGATTCTCAACGCTGCAGACCGCCCGAACCTGGGCGTCACGCTGGATTACTGCCACATGCTCATGAAGCACGAGAACCCTGCCATGGCCGCCGACCTGTTCGGCCGCGAGGGCAAGCTCTACGGCATTCACCTAAACGACGGCAACGGTCGCTTCGACGATGGCCTTATGATTGGTACGTCCACGCCGGTGAAGACCCTCGAGTTCCTCTACTACGTGAAGAAGCACGGTTACGACAGCGCAATCTACTTCGACACGTTCCCGGTCATCGAGCCCGCTGCCGGCGAGGCTGCACAGAACGACCAGATGATCCATCTGCTCAACGACGCCATCGAGGCCGTAAGCATGGAGAAGATCCAATCCGTTATCGATGCAAACGACGCGATTAAGGCAGCCGAGCTTGTCCGCGAGCTCTTCTGCGCAATGGGGAGGTAACCAATGAAACGCGACTGGAACGCGATGGCTCAGGGGATTCTGGACGCCGTCGGTGGTCCCGAGAACATCTCGGGCATGACGCACTGCGCGACGCGCCTGCGCCTCAATCTCAAAGACGACGCGGCTTGCGACGACGCTGCGGTCAAGGAAGTCGAAGGCGTTGTGAACACGCTGAACAAGGCCGGTCAGTACCAGGTTCTCATCGGCACTGAGGTCCCGAAGCTGTACGAGAAGTTTGAGCCGCTGGTCAAGGGTTCGGGCGTGGAAATCTCCGCTGCTACCAAGGACGAGGGCGAGAGCATCGTCAGCCAAGTCTTCTCCGCGATCTCCGGCATCTTTGCCCCGCTGCTGCCCGCCATGGCCGGCTCCGGTATCCTGCGCGGCTTCGTTATCCTGGCCGCCCAGCTCGGCATCATCGCTGAGGGCACGGGTACCTACACCATCCTGTACACCCTGGCCATGAGCGTGTTCTACTTCCTGCCCGTGCTGCTCGGCTTCTCCGCCGGCAAGCGCTTCGGCGCGAGCCCGTACCTGTCGGCGCTGCTCGGCGCGTGCCTGCTCTACCCGGACTTCATCGCCCTCATGGGCGACGCGGGCAACGGCGCCATGACGGACTTCTTCGGCATCCCCGTGGTTCTCATGAACTACAACTCCACGGTTATCCCTGCCATCTTGTCTGTCTGGGTCTACTCGTACCTGTACAAGTGGCTCGATGAGCACGTTTCCGAGATGCTCAAGCTCGTCGTGCTGCCCGCCATCTCCCTGATCGTTATGGTTCCGCTCACCATGCTCGTCATCGGTCCCCTGGGCGTCTACGCTGGTGAGGCCATCGCCTTCGTGGTCAACTGGCTGATCGAGCGCAGCTCCGTGTTCGCCGGCGTGCTGGTTGGCGGCGGCTGGTCCGTGCTGGTGTCCATGGGCATCCACTGGGCCGTGAACCCCATCATGATCAACAACATCGCTCAGAACGGCTTCGACTACATCTGCCCCTTCACCTTCGCCTGCAACTTCGCCGTTATCGGCTGCGCCTTCGGCGTGTTCCTCAAGGCCCGCGACCAGAAGCTCAAGAGCTTCGCGATGACCGGTGTCGTATCGATCGCCCTGTCCGCCATCATCGAGCCCACGCTGTTCGGTATGCTCGTGAAGAACAAGAAGGTCTGGCTTGCGCAGATCATCGGCGGTGCCGTCGGCGGCGCGTTCCTCGGTATCATGAAGGTCGTCACCACTGCGTTCACCTTCGGTTCCGTCACTACGTTCCCGGCTTTCGTGAGTTCCGACCCCATGAACTTCGCTTGGGCTATGGTCGGCATGCTCATTTCCGCCGTCGTGGCCGGTGTTCTTGCCTTCGCCTTCACCGGCAAGGAGGATCAGCTCGCCTAAGAGCCCCGGATGCGCCGCCTCTCCTAGGGTCGTTCTCTTCGCTTGAAGAGCGTCGCGCTTACGCGAGGTGTGTCAACCTCGTTCAAATTGTGAACGAGAGGGTAGGTCAATCGATTAAGCGGTCGTCATCGCAACAGGTGGCGGCCGCTATTCTGCTTGTGCGTTACACTTTTCGAAAAGAAATGAACGAGCGTGAAGCAGAGTGGTTTGGAGAGGTTCCCAATATGATTCCGTATGAGCGCCAGGAGCGAATTGTAGAGTGCCTGCAGAAGTCGGGCCTCGCGAGGATTTCCGAGCTGCAGGAGGAGCTGCCGGGCGTCTCTATTTCGACGCTACGTCGCGACCTCAAGGAGCTGGAGGCGCTTGGCAAGGTTGAGCATCTTTCGGGCGGCGCGGTGAGGCTCCTCTCGGCTGTCCACGAGGTGAGTATCTCGACGCGTTCGGGCCTACACGGGAGTGAGAAGGAACAGATTGCCCAAGTCGCCTTGCGTTTTGTTGAGGACGGGGACACGCTCTACTTGGACTCGGGTTCCACCTGCACGGCGCTGCTGCGTCTGCTGCTCGACCGCGACGTGACAATTTACACGACGGATGCCTCGGCGTGCCTGATTAAGAGCGAGACGCGCGCCCAGCTCATCGTGGTGGGTGGCGAGTTCAACTATGTGAACTCCTCGTTCTGCGGTTCTATGACCGAATCGATCCTGCGCGATCTGTACTTCGATAAGGCGTTTATCGGGACCAACGCGATTGACGAGGACCGCGGCGTCATGACGCCCTCCTACGTTGAGGCGGCGAAGAAGCGCATCGTGCGCGAGAATTCGAATAAGGCGTACGTGCTGTGCGACAGCTCGAAGTTCCATCAGTTCTCGAATGTTCGCGCGTTTGGGTTCGATGGTGTGTCGATTATCGCGGAGTCCTATGACGAGAAGATCGCCCAGTGCGCGCGCCTGATCACGCCTGGAGCGTAGGGGGTCCGGGCTCAGGTCTGCGGATTGCGGCCCCTGGCTGCTGCTGTCCGCGTAGCGGGATTTCTTCCTAGGGAATACGACAGCGTTTCGTGGTGCGGGCTCCTGCATGATACCAGCTAGATAGGCAAATATGGCAACGTTGTGAATCTGGAAAAGCCTGCAGGTTAACAACGTGGTTAAACGATTAATCAGCCAGACTGTAGATAAAGGTTAAACGATTAATTACCACCGAGTAGATAATCACCGAGCAGATAAGGAGTTCACTATGCTGCTCTGCCCCAGTCTCATGTGCGCCGACTACGGCAATCTGCGTGCGACCGTCGAGGATCTCGACGCCGCCGGCATCGACATCTTCCATTGCGACGTGATGGACGGCAGTTTCGTTCCCAATTTCGCCATGGGTCTCGAAGACATCAAGGCCGTGCGAGCTGCCACCAACAAGCTCGTCGACGTGCACCTTATGGTCGAGAATCCTGCCAGCAAGGTTGAACTTTTCGCCTCCGCCGGCGCGGACATCATCTATATCCATCCGGAGTCCGAGCGTTACGTGGTCAAGACACTCGCCGCGATTAAGTCCCTCGGCAAGAGCGCCGGTATCGCCGTGAACCCCGACACCTCTATCTCCGAGATCGAGGAGATGTTGAACCTCTGCGATTACGTGATGGTCATGACGGTGAATCCGGGTTTTGCCGGTCAGAGCTTTATCGAGTTCACGAACGACAAGGTGCGTCGCCTTGCCGCGCTGAAGGAGCGCTTTGGCTTCAAGCTCATGATCGACGGCGCCTGCTCGCCCGAGCGCGTGCGCGACCTGTCCGCCATTGGCGCGGACGGATTTATCCTGGGCACCAGTGCGCTGTTTGGCAAGGACGCTGGTTACGAGGAGTGTCTGCGCCGTTTGCGCGCCGGCGAGGTGTATTAGAAGCGGAACGGCGAATTAGGACGGATTGAGCGCGCGGCATGCGCGAATGGTTCTTATGGAAAGGGGTCTCTTTTGAAGATCGGTATTGGAAACGACCACGTCGCAGTCGAGTACAAGGAAGCCATCACGGCGTATATCCAGGAGAAGTACGGCTACGAAGTCGTGAACTTCGGTACGGACAGCACCGAGCGCTTTGACTATCCCATCGCGGGTGAGGCCGTGGCGGACGCTGTCATGTCCGGCGAGGTTGATCGCGGTATCGTTATCTGCGGTACGGGTGTGGGCATCTCGCTTGCCGCCAACAAGGTGCGCGGTATCCGTTGCTGCACCTGCTCTGAGCCGTATTCCGCTCGCCTGTCGCGCGAGCACAACAACACCAACATGCTCGCATTTGGTGCTCGTGTGGTAGGCATCGAGCTGGCCAAAATGATTGTCGACGCCTGGCTCACCGGCGAGTTCGAGGGCGGCCGTCACCAGCGACGCATCGATATGATTCGCCAGATCGAGGCTCGTCAGCTCGTACGTGCGGAGGAAGCACGCGGCTGGTAGCGGAAAAGCCCGTCACCCGTGTTGTGGCGGGCTTTTTGCATGTCGCGCGTGGGATAGAGCACATGCGAGAGAAAAACGCGGCTATTCGCTGCCCGCTGTCTAGCTGCTCGCGCGTTGCACGAGCTTAACGGGGACAAGCGTCTCCATCTCGGGCTCTTCGCCGCGCAGCAGGGCGAGCAGGGCCTGACATCCCTCGTGCGCGAGGCGCTCGGGGAAGCGGCGGATGGTGCTGATTTGCGGCGTCGGAAGCTGCGCGTAAACGGAATCGTCGAAGCCGATGAGACGGACGTCTTCGGGTACGCGCTTGCCGGCGGCAACGAGCGCACGCAGCGCGCCCACGGCTGCGTGGTCGCTATGGGCGAAGACGCCGTCGACGGGGTAGCCCGTGGAGAGGAAGTCGGTCACGAGCTCTTCCGACTCGATGATGCTCGGCTGCTTACCCGAGACAAACAGCTGGTAGTCGCGGCGTAGCGGCATTCCGTGCGCGGCGAGCGCCCGCTCGTAGCCCATCTGGCGCTCGTTGCCGGGGTAGTTGGCGGTAAAACTCGAGATGCTCAGGATGTCCTTGCAGCCGCGCTCGATGAGGTGCTCGGTCGCCATGTAGCCACCGCCGATGTTGTCGGAGCCCACGTGTGGGAAACCGAGGTCGTTTTCGGGCGCACGGTCGATGCAGACCACGGGGATTCCGTGGGGGACGAACTCGCCGTCGAGCCTGCGCAGGCCGGAGATACAGATGATACCGTCGGCCTGCTTGCTTGCCAGCGTGCGGAAGTAGTCACGCTCGCGGGCGGGGTCATTGGCGCTGTTGCAAACAAAGACCGAGTAGTCCTCGGTTGCCAGCTCGCGCTCCACATGCAGGGCGATCTTGGAAAAGAAGTCGTTGGAGATGTCCGGCACGATCATGCCGATGGTCCGGGACTGGGCCATACGGAGGCTCTTCGCCGCCATGTTCGTGACGTAGCCGTATTCCTTTAGGGCGGCTTCCACGCGTTTGCGGGTGTCTTCGGAAAAACGGCCGCTGCCGTTGATGACGTGGGAGACCGTGGCGACGGATACGCCGGCCGCGACGGCAATCTGGCGCATGGATGGGCGCTTGCCTGGTGTGGGCATGGGGCCTCCTGCTGCTTTCGGGTGGTTAACAGATTAACCGAGATTGTAGCGCATGCGCGATGCCGTAATGGGTCGCTTCGAAGTCGTTTTGTCGCGCTCGGTCTGCACCTTGGATAAGAAGGAGTTCGTCGAGCACTCCGATCCGGAGCGCACGCGCGCCAACATCCCGCTGTTCCAGCAGGGCATCATGATACAGCAGCTCAACTCCGAGAAGCTCGTGGTCGAGACCATGGTGAAGTTCTGCGGCTAGTAATTACTGCATTACATATTCTGTTGTCACCTGGGAGGCTTGTTTTTGCGGGCCTCTTTGTGTTGCTATGGAGCCCTGGCCTGTCGATAAACAAAGCGCCCGCTTGCCGGGGAGCAAGCGGGCGCTTCTGAGCGAATATGTTTGCGGCCATAGCCGCTGCAGGTGATGGGTTGTCGACTAGTTAGTCGTCGTGCCGGAATCGTCACCCGAGGTGGAGCCAGAAAGTGCGACCGTCAGCGTGATCGTGCTGTCGGTGGACTGCTTGCCGGTGGGGGAGACGCCCGTAACGGTGGCATCCTCGTTACCGCTCACGGGATTGCCGTTCTGGTCACAGAATCCAATGTTATAGAAACCGGCGTTGTTGAGCGCGGTAACGGCGGCGGAAATGCTCTTGCCGTACAGGTTGCCCGGGACGGTGGCCTTGCCGGACTTCTTGGCAATGACGACGGTAATCGTGGCGCCGGGCTTCTGCTTACCGCTGGGGTTCCAGCTGATCACGGTGCCCTCGGTAACAGAGTCGTTCTCCTGGTAGCTCACGTCGACGCCAAAACCTGCCATATCGAGGGCGTTGCGCGCCTGGGCCTCGGTCATGTCGGTCAGGTCGGGGACGGACGTGGTATCCGGGCCGCTCGAGACCTTGTACGAGATGGTCGTGCCCTTCGCGACTTCCTTACCGGCTCCGGTGCCCTGCTCAAAGACCTGGCCCTCATCGGCCTCGTTGGCCTCCTCGGAGGCGTTGCCCTTCAGGCCAACGCTTGCCAGCGCGGCTTCTGCCTGGTCCTTGGTCAGGCCGACAAGCTGGGGAACCTCAACCTTCTCAGAGGGCTTGGGGCCCTTGGAGATTACCAGGTTCACCTTAGTGCCCTTGGCCTTCTTGGTGTTGCCGTTGGGCGTCTGCTCGGCGACCTTGCCCTCGTCGACATCGTCGTTGTAGCTTTGGTCGATGGTGCCGACCTCGAGGCCGGCTTCCTTGATCAGCTCGACGGCAGTCTGCTGGTCCTTGCCCAGTACGTCGGGCACGGCGACCTGCTCGCCGCCAAAGAGTCCTGTGGCAAAGGCCACCACGATGCCGATGACGGCAACCGCTGCCACCACGGCGGCGATGATCTTGTTCTTGTTGGATTTGGGCTCTTCGACCTCGTAGGAGCCGGTGGAGCCCGAAACCGAGCTACGGGCGGTATTCTGGCCGCTCACGCCCGAGACAGGACGCACCATGGCGCGCGTCTGATCGGAAAGCTCACGAGTCTTGGTGGCGCCCAACTCACCGGGGGCACCGATGATGCGCGTGGGCTCCGAGACGTTGACGGCACGGCCCGACAGGTAGCTGTTGAGCACCTGACGCAGCTCGTCGGCGGTCTGGAAGCGGTTTGCGGGGTCCTTCTCCATGCACTTGAGGATGATGCGCTCAAGGTCGGCGTCGACACCGGAGTTGATCTGGCTCGGCGGAATAGGCAGCTCGTTGACCTGCTTGAGTGCGACCGAGATAGCGTCGTCACCGTCAAAGGGAACGCGGCCGGTGGCGCATTCATACATTACGACGCCCAGCGAGTAGATATCCGAGGTGGGGCCGAGGTCCTGACCACGGGTCTGCTCGGGGCTGACGTAGTGGGCGGTTCCCAGCACGTTGTTGTCTTGCGTGAGGTGGCTGTTCTTGGCGCGCGCGATGCCAAAGTCCATCACCTTGATGTTGCCGTCGGGCAGCACCATGATGTTCTGCGGCTTAATGTCGCGGTGGATGATCTCGTGCTTGTGGGCGACCGAAAGCGCGGAGCTGATCTGCGAGCCGATCTGGGCGACCTTCTTGGGGTCGAGGGCGCCGTGGCTCTTGATGCCGCTCTTAAGGTCGGTGCCGCGCAGGTACTCCATGACGATGTAATAGGTGTCGCCGTCCTTGCCCCAATCGTAGACGCCCACGATATAGGGGGAGGAGAGACCGGCTGCTGCCTGGGCCTCCTGCTTAAAGCGTGCGGCGAAGGTCGCGTCGCCAGCATACTGCGGCAGCATGATCTTGACGGCTACCGTGCGGTCGAGAACCTGGTCCTGTGCACGGTAGACGGTCGCCATGCCGCCTGTTCCCACCTTATCCTTGAGGAGGTATCTTCCCCCGAGGACCCTCTGTTCCATTCCTGCTCCTAACATAACTATTCGCTCAACGATGTGTGTAGTACCTATGATGTGGCCGCTGGGGCCGTGTGGCGCGTTGCCGCTAACTCTTCGGCCGCGGCGCGCCTCGGGTGTCCGATTCGATCATGGGCATCACGCTCCCTGTGCGGCAAGCGCCGCGGTCAGGACGATGCCGGCGATCTTGGCGGCCTTGACGTCATGCTTGTCGTAATCCTCTAAGGCCACCGAGATGGCGACCGTGGGTGAATCGTAAGGTGCAAAGCCAACGAACATCGAGTTGACGTTGGTGCCGCCAGTCTCGGCCGAGCCGGTCTTGCCGGCGACCTTGACGCCTGGGATCTGGGCATCGGTGCCGGTGCCGGACTGGACGACGGCAAGCATGGCCTGCTTGACCTGGTCGGCCGTGGCGGAGCTGACGGCCTGACCCAGCGAGCGGGACTGCGTGGTCTTGACTACGGTTCCGTCCGGGGCGAGTACCTGGGCTACAAAGTACGGGTCCATGACCACGCCGCTGTTAGCGATGGCGGCGGCAATCACGGCGTTTTGCATGACGGTGGTCTGCGGGCCGGGCGTGTGGTCCATGCCGACAGGCTGGCCGGCGCCGGCCCAGGCGGTCTCCCACTCGGTCATGAGCGACGGGTCGGCCATGATGGAGGCCGCGGAGGTCAGGTCCTGGCCGAGCTTTTGGCCGTAGCCAAAGGCGTTGGCAAACTGCACGAGCGTGTTTGCGCCAACTTCGTTGGCCACCTGGCCAAAGACGACGTTGGAGGACACGGCAAAGGCCTGCTGCAGGCTGATGGTACCGTAGCTCTCGTTGGCATAGTTGGTGACCGGTGCGTTGCCGATGTCCATGGAGCCGGGCGCCTGGTAGGTGCTGGTAAGGCTGGCGGTACCGGTCTCGAGTGCCGCGGAAAGCGTAACGACCTTAAACGTTGAGCCCGGCGTGTACAGCGCGTCCATGGCGCGATTGTACATGGAGCCGTCCTCGCCGCCGCCCGTCTGCAGCAGGGCATCGATGTTGGTGTTGTCGTAGGTGGGCGAGCTGGCACATGCGAGCACCGCGCCGGTACGCGGGTCGATGACCACTACAGCGCCCTTAAAGCCCTTGAGCGCCTGCTCGGCAGCCGTCTGGATGCGCGAGTCGATGGTGAGCTTGGCGGTGTTGCCCGGCTGGGTCTGGCCCGCGAGCGACGCGATGGCATTGTTCCAGCTGGAGTAGTCCTTAGAACCGGTGAGCGTGTCGTTCATGACGCTCTCGATGGCGGTGGTGCCATACTGCTGGCTCACGTAGCCAACCACGTGCGCTGCCAGGTTACCGTTGGGGTAGGAGCGTACGTAGGTGCCGTCCTCCTGCTGCAGCGACTCGGCCAGAGTCACGCCGTCGGACGTGATGATGGAGCCGCGCTGGATGTACTTGGAGCGGGCGATGGTGTGGTTGTTGGTCGGCATGTCCTGATAGTCCTTGGCCTTAATGACCTGGACATAGGTGAGGTTGCCGATAAGGATGGCGAACAGCGCCGTAAAGGCGAGCACCGCGCGGGTTAGACGGTTGGCGAGCGCAACGCGGCCGAGCACACCGGATTCAGGCGTGTCGAGCAGGCGACGTCGCATGCGCGAGCCGACGGAATGGCTGCCGCTGCCGTAGGAAGACGAGGTGGCAAAGCGCGTGCCCGTCGGGGCGGCGGCAGATGCGACCTGATCATCGGTGATGGCGGCCATGGTGCCGGTGCCGGTAAGCTCGGCCTCGCGTCCGGTAGCCTCGTCACCGGCGCGCAGCAGGAGCGCGACGATGATAAAGCTCGCCAGCAGCGAGGAGCCGCCCTGGCTCATAAAGGGCAGGGTGACGCCGGTCAGCGGGATCAGGCGGGTTACGCCGCCAACGATCAAGAAGGCCTGGAAGCTGATGGCGGCCGTAAGGCCTGTGGCACTAAAGGCGGCGAGGTCGGATTTAGCGCGGGCAGCCGTGGTGAGGCCACGCACGGCAAAGAGCATAAACAGGATGAGCACGGCGCCGCCGCCCAAAAGGCCCATCTCCTCGCCGATAGCCGAGAAGATAAAGTCGGACTCGACGACAGGGATGTTGTTGGCCATGCCGTTGCCGATGCCAACACCGACCAGACCGCCATCGGCAAGCGAGAAGAGCGACTGGACGATCTGGTAGCCCTGGCCCTGGGCGTCCTTAAACGGATCGACCCAAACCTGGAAACGCACCTGAACGTGCGACAGGAACTTGTAGGCGCCCACGGCTCCAACGGCCAAGAGCGCAAGGCCGATAACGACATACGAGAATCGTCCGGTGGCAACGTAGAGCATCAGCAAGAAGATGGTGTAGAACAGCACGGCCGAACCCAGGTCGCGTTCGAAGACGACGACGAGCAGGCACACACCCCACACGGCAAACAGCGGCAGCAGCAGTCGCAGGCGAGGGATCTTAAAGCCCAGGATTTTGCGGTTGGAGATGGAGAGCAACTCACGGTTCTCGGCCAAGTAGCCGGCCAGGAACAGGACGATAAAGACCTTGGCGAACTCGCCAGGCTGGATGGTAAAGCCCGCGATGCGAATCCACAGCTTGGAGCCCGAGATCGTGGTGCCGATAAAGATAGGCAGCATCAGCAGAATGATGCCGATAATGCCAAAGGTGTACTTGTAGCGCATGACCACGTCGAGGTTTTTGACCAGTGCAAGCGTTCCCACCATCAGCGCCACCGAGACAAACAGGATGATGAGCTGTGAGATGGCGAGAGCGGGGGCGAGACGCGTCACGAACGTGATGCCGATGCCCGAAAGTATAAATACGATGGGCAGGATGGCGGGGTCGGCACCGGGCGCCAAGATGCGCACGGCGATATGTGCCGCGGCAAAGGCGGCAAAGAGGCCGATCGGTACGGCGAGCGTCTCAAAGGAGATGGCAGCGCCCGCGGTGAGGACGTACATCGCATACAGCAGGATGACGGGGAACGCCGAGGCGATGAGCAAGAGCAGCTCGGTGTTGCGGCGACTCATAAGCGGCACTCCCTTTCTAATTCTTATCGGAGGCTTCGGCCTCGGCGGACTGTTCGGCGGTTTTCTCGGAATCTGATTCGGAGGTCGATCCCTGATTGGTGTTGTCGCGAATCGTTTGCGCGTCGATCACCTGGCGGGTCTGCTCCTCGTCGATCTGGTGGCGGTACTTGGATATCGTGTCCTGCGCATCGTCGACACTTGTTTGCGGAATGCCCGCCTTGAGGCGGTTTTGCGTGTCTTCGGGCAGGTCGGACAGCTTGATGCTGGTTTCGCTTTCGAGCCAGTGGAGCTTGAGTCCGAGTGGCTTGCCGGGCAGGCCGCGCCAGACGGCGACATTGCCCTGGTAGGTACCCAGGTAGTACGAGCCGGTGACACCCGTGTAGGCCCAGATGCCAGCTGCCAGCACAAAGACGAGGGCCAGGATGGCGGCGATGGTAACGTTGCGGCGACGCACGCGTTGCGCCTCGCGCATAACGCCATCGTCAACCAGGTCAACGACTACTACGGTCACGTTGTCGTGGCCGCCGGCGGCAAGCGCCGCGTCCACTAGGTTGTCGACGCAGATTTGCGCGGTTGAGGACTGAGTGGCGATGTTCTCGATATCGCTATCGGGAATCATGCTCGAAAGGCCGTCGGAGCACAGGATCAGGCGGTCGCCTTCCTCGATATGCAGAGTGAAGTGGTCGGCATACATGGCGGGGTCCGAGCCCAGCGCGCGGGTGATGACCGAACGGTTGGGGTGGACGCGAGCCTCGTCTGCCGTGATCTCGCCGGCGTCCACGAGCTCCTCCACGTAGGAGTGGTCGCGGGTCACGCGGATGAGCGTGCCCTCGTGGAGCAGATAGGCGCGAGAGTCGCCCACGTGGGCGATGGCGAGCGTGTCGTTTTCGATGTAGGCGCAGGTGGCTGTGCAGCCCATGCCGGGCTTGCCCAGGCCGTTCAGGGCCGCCTCGATTACGGCGGCGTTGGCTGCCTCGACGGCTGCGGCCAGGCGTGCTGCGTCGGCGGACTGTGGGGCCGTCTTGGCAATAGTCTCGACGGCGATGGAAGAGGCTACCTCGCCGGCAGCGTGACCACCCATGCCGTCGCATACGCAAAAGAGCGGCGACTGCACCAGGTAGGAATCCTCATTGTGCGGGCGCACGCAGCCAACGTCGGAGCGGGCGCCCCACATGAGTTGCGTGGTGGTGCCGGCATCATAGGTCGAGTCGGTCTCGATGCGCTCCTCGGTCAGGGGCTCAAAGCTCATGGTCGAGCCGGGGTCTTTGAGCTTGGCCTCAACGGCAGCAACGTCGATCTCGGCGGTGTCACCGGGAGAGACGGTGTCGGTCTCGGCGTTTGATTCGGAATCACCGGTGTCCGGGGAGTCGGGCTCCTCGGACACGCGGGCGGTCGACTCGTCGTCTTGCGGGCTGACGTCTATAGGCTCGGGCGTCGCAAAGTGCGACGCCGCGGGCGTGCTTTGCGACTGGGCGGCGGGCTCGGCCACGGCATCGGACTCGCCTGCGGGCGCAGGCTGCGGGGTCTTGGGTGCAGGGCCGTCCTCGGGGGATGTCCCCGCCTCGGGCGCCGGCGTAGACGCGGGCGCAACCTCGGATGCCGGGGCTATGGGAAACGCCGGCGCGGCGGGCTCGGGTGCCGCAAACACCGCAGCGCTCTCGTTGATTGCCGCGGCGACGGGCTCTGCAAAGTGAGCCGGCGCCGGGGCTGCTTCGGGCGCTGTGGGCTGTTCCGCAGCATGTGCGCCGATGGGCGCCGCTGCGGCATCCTCTTCGTCCTCGTTATCGGCGAGATCCGAAATATCATGCGTTACATGCGAAAGAGGCAGGGAGAACACGGTGTCCTCGGGCTCCACGGGTGCGGAGCCCGCCGGAGCGGCGTGGGCCGGCGCAGCTGTGGCGGCGGCCGGTGCCTCGGTCATAGTTGCGGACTTGCTCTCCTCGTCGATCATCGACGGTTCACCTTCATGACCACGTCGCCAATCTGGACTTCGTCGCCCTCACGCAGCGTCGCGGGCTCCACGAGCTGGCGGCCGTTGACGAGCGTGCCGTTAAGCGAGTTGAGGTCCTCGATGATGAGCGCCGGGCCCTGCAGCGAAAAGCGCGCATGCGAGGCCGAGACGAACGGTTCGTTGATGCAGATGTCCGAAGATGGCGAGCGACCGACGATGACGGGGCCGAGCATGTCTACGTGGATGCCGCGGATACCGCGCGGACCCTTGTCCACATCAATCGTCCAGATAGCCGAGTCGCGGCGCTGCCCGCGCACAAGTCCCACGCCGGTCTTCATGACGGCGAACAGGAAGATATAGAGCAGGGCGACCAGGACGATGCGGCCTGCAAAAAGGACGATATCGATGTTCATAAGCGACTATCCCCTAAATTCAAAGGTGCTCAGGCCAAACGTCAGCAGATCGCCGTTGCGCAGCGGGCAGCGCGTAATGCGGCGGTTGTTGACGAGCGTGCCGTTGGTGGAATTGAGGTCCTCGATCGACCAATCCGAGCCCGTAAAGGTGAGCTGGGCGTGGCGGCGCGACACGTTGGGGTCGCGCAGGGCAATGTCGGAAACTGAGCGCTCGCGACCGATGGTCACCTGTGCGGAGGTGATGCTATGGCTCTCGCCGCTCACGACGTCGACGAGCTGGGCGAGCGGGCGCTGCGGGGCGCGAGTGCTCGCCATGTTGGAGGCGATGCCGGCTGCGGCGCCTAGGCCCACGGCGGCACCGGTCGCGGCGGCTCCGCCCATGCCGGCAAGCGCGTCGCGCGAGACGGTCTGCGGCACCGGGATGGGTGCGGCGGCGGGGTCGGGGACGCTAGGCGCGAAGGGGTCTGCCACGGCAAGCGGGTCGGGAGCGGCGGCGCGAGGCGTCGGCTGCTGCTGGGGCATGGCGGCGGGGCGCTGCTGCTGCGGGGCAGCAAACTGCTGCTGGCCGGCGCGCGGGGCGCTGGCGGCGCGGCTTGCGGCCGAGTTATTCTGTCCCAGGCCGTTTTGGTAGGCGCGCTCTTCCTCGTACAGGCGGCCGAGCGTGGGCGCATCGACGTTCTCGGCAAAGACCGAGAACTTGCCGGCGCGCAGCTGCGGATCGATCATAAAGCGCACGAGGGGCTCGCCGACAAAGACATAGCGGCGCTTTTCGGCCTGCGCCTTCACAAACTCGCGGACCTCGCGCGAAAGCTCGGGGTAGAACGGGGCGAGCATGGGATCGTCGTCGGCGGCGATAAGGATGGTATAGAGTGCCGGCGCCGTGTTGACGCCGTTGATCACCAGAGTCTGATCCTCCATGTCGCGAGCGGCCTGCTTGGCAAGCTTCTTAAAGGAGAACGGGGCACGGGTGGCACCGAAGATGCCGGCCACGTGGTCCTCGAAGATGTTCAGGAAGTTCACGAAAGATCACTCTCCGTATAGGTTCTTTGGTATCCGAGCAAATATAGGCATATCCCAACGATTATAGAGGATAGGGTTCCCGCAACCGCCGCCTTGGCGACGACCGCGGCTGCAAGGCTGGCAATTTCCATATGGTGTGCAAGACAGGACGCCGCTGCGCAGCCGATGCCGGTGACAGCTATGGCGGCGATTGCGGCAAGGTTTGAGCCCTGATCGGCACGCTTGGCATGGGCATTGAGCAGCGCGGATGACGCTGCGGCAGTTGCCGCGACCAGCACAAAGGCAGCCCAAAGGAGCGGGTCTCCCAGCGCTGCGGCAACGTTACCGAGCCCCAGCACGCCTCCGGCTGAAAGCGCGACCGTGGCCAGACGGGCAAAAAGCGCGCCCATGCCCGTTGCCGCGGCGGCGCTTGCCGGGCCGAGCCAAAATGATGCGACGCCGGCGGCGACCCCAGCTGCCAGGAAGGTATTGCCGGTCAGACAGCCAAGCGCGAGCGCACAGGTGAGCGCGGCGCTCGCGGCAGCCTCGGTACGACCCCAGGCGATCCACCAACCGGACATGGCGGCGGCAAAGATCACCGCGACGGGCAACATCGACAGGATGCCCTGCGCCTGCATGGTGGCGTTGGCCATGAGCACCAAAAAGCCCACAGCCGAGATGGCCGAGCCAATCTGGGGGGCCAGGCCAGCCGCCGCTCCGATCGCGATGGCCGCAATGACCAGGCCGGGAAGCGCCGCGACCCCGGCCGTTTGCATCGGCAAAAAGCTAAAGGTGCCGCACGTTAGCGCCGAGATAGTGCGCATGGTGTAGTCGCGCGCATGGCTCCAGCGCGTGCCCGCCCAGCCGAGTGCGGGGTCGACCTCGATGGCGTCGTCCTCGTAGTGCGACGGCTCGATATCGTCGAGTTCCTGCTCGTCATCCGAAAGCTCGCCAACCATTTGCTCCAGGCTGCGACGGCCCTCGCGCACGCTGCCCAGACCGGCAAGGAGCTGGTCGCAAAATGCCTCGATGCTGTTGGGGCGGTCCTGCGGCATGGGGGAGAGCGCGCTCATGAGCGCGGCCTCGGCTCCCGGGGGAAAGTGTGGTATCAGCTCGCTGGGATAGGTGGCGCCGCCGATGATGCGGTCGAGCGAGTCGGCGGGCGTGGCCGCCATAAAGGGAGCGCTGCCGCACAGGCCCTCGTAGATAACGCAGGCAAGGGCGAAGACATCGGCGCGCTCGTCGACCGTGCCGGTCTCGATATCGAGCTGCTCGGGCGGCATGTAGCCGATGGTGCCGCCGCGCGAGCCGCCAAAGCCACCGGCGGACGACAGTCGCGCCATGCCAAAGTCGGTGAGCTTTACATTGCCCGAGTGGTCGATGAGCACGTTAGCGGGCTTAATGTCCAGGTGGAGTACGCCATTACTATGGGCGAAGGTGAGCGCCTGGCCCAGGGCATCGGCAATGGCCGCGGCCTCGTCAAAGGTAAGTGAGTGGCCGTCCACGCGATGCAAAAACTCGGCCAGCGACATGCCATCGACATATTCCATAACCAGGTAGGCATAGGCTGTGTCGTGCGTAAAGTCGATGACCTGCACGATATTGGGATGTTGAAGCATGGCGGCGGTGTGCGCCTCGCGCAGGACATCCATGATGTCGCTGGCGGGCATGCCGGCACCGTTGATAAGGGGGATGCGCTTAATGGCGACGCGGCGGCGCAGGTGCGTGTCGCGGCAGATCTCGATGGAGCCAAAACCGCCGGTCGCAAGTGTCTCGAGCGGCTGGTACCGCTTGAGCAGCTCGCGAGAGCTGGTGCCCTCCAAAGGAACGTCCGGCGAGAACCGGGCGGTATGTTGCGAGAAAAGCGGCATGGCCAACCCTCGTGCGTTTAAAGTTCGTTTGCGAGTGGCGGGCGCGGAGCCGAGCCGTTCGCGGTGGCATAGATGCTGCTAGTGTAGCACGCTCGGGTGGGCGACATTCAATTTAAGCTCCGTCTGGGGTCTGGACCCTGCGTCCGGCCTAGCGCTTCTTCTTGTTCTTCTTCTGCTTGCGCTGCTTGCCCTTGGTCTCCTGGGGCTTGTCGCCCTGCTTGGCCTCGGCGGCGGCCTTCTCGGCCTTCATTTTCTTCTTCTTGGTCTCGATGCGGAGTTTTTTGTTGATGCGGGCCTTGAGGAAGGGACCGAACTGCTCGGCATCGCCACGGACGAAGGTGTCCTTGGGGATCGTCACGCCCTGGTCGGCGAACATGGCCACAAAGATGCGCTCGCCGTCGAGTACGTGGTCGAGCTTGTCAAACGGGAAGAACTGCGACTTGCCGCTCTTGCCCCAAACCATCAGGCCGTCCTCGTTGGCGGCGACGCGGCGATAGCGGCCACCCATGGACTCGTCGGCCTCGACGGCGTCGATAAAGTCGCGGGCGAGCGTGTGGTGCAGGTTCTTGCTCCACCAGGCCAAAAAGGCGCCGAACACGATCAACACGACGCCGAACTTGATCCAGCTGCCGCCGGCCACCAGCATGCCGATGCCGATGAGCGCGGCAACTGCCGCGGCGACATACAGCGAGCCGCGACGCCTGGGCGAGGCGACCAGGCGGGCGAAGTCGGTGACCAGGTCGTTTTCGTACT
Source organism: uncultured Collinsella sp. (assembly GCA_902489945.1). Classification (GTDB taxonomy): domain Bacteria; phylum Actinomycetota; class Coriobacteriia; order Coriobacteriales; family Coriobacteriaceae; genus Collinsella. Next base: position 27,418 of record CABUBZ010000008.1, on the reverse strand, counting down.
GGTACTCGTTGAGGTACAGGATGCCGTCATCGGCTGCGGCCTGCTCCTCGAGCGCGACCTCGACCTGGTCGGCTGCTTCGGAGGGAACGAGGTTGCTCTCTGCGTCTGCCATGCTCTTTGGACTCCTATCGCGGCGGGCTCGCCGTACGGGTTATTATGGAATGCAGTATGCCGTGCGACCGCATGGCCGCCGCGGCAACAAGACTCAGTATACCCGGGGGAGCACCCATGGAATCGTTGTACCGAAAGTATCGCCCGCTCACCTTTGACTCCGTGGTGGGCCAGCAGCATATCGTCTCGACGCTCGAGCACGCCATCACCGAGGGGCGCCTGTCCCACGCCTACCTGTTCTGCGGACCGCGCGGCACGGGCAAGACCACCATGGCGCGCATTCTGGCCAAGGCGCTGCTGTGCCGCAATGCCGAGGCGGCGCGCGCCGAGGGTGCAAGCGGCTGCATGCCCGACGGTACTTGCGAGGAGTGCGAGCTCATTGCCGAGGGTAACCACCCCGATGTCTACGAGCTCGATGCCGCAAGCCGTACCGGCGTGGACAACGTGCGCGAGGAGATCATCAACTCCGTCAACTTTGCCCCAGTGCGCGGCAAGTACAAGATTTATATCATCGACGAGGTCCACATGCTCACGACGGCGGCGTTCAACGCGCTGCTCAAGACGCTTGAGGAGCCGCCGGCACACGTGATCTTTGTGCTGTGCACCACCGACCCGCAAAAGATTCTGGAGACCATTCTCTCACGCTGCCAGCGCTTCGATTTCCACCGCATCGGCAACGAGGATATCGAGCATCGCCTGTCTTACGTGTGCGAGCAGGAGGGCTTCGATTACGACGACGAGGCACTCGCCATTGTGGCGCGCCATGCCAAGGGCGGTATGCGCGACGCGCTTTCCACGCTGGAGCAGCTGAGCGTCTTTGGCAACGGTTCTGTGCATGCGGACGACGCCCGCTCGCTTTTGGGCGAGGTTTCGGACCAGATTCTGGGCGAGTTTTCCCGTGCCATTGCCGATCGCGATGTTGCCGAGCTCTATGGACTGATCCGTGCGCAGGTCGAGGAGGGCAATGACCTGCTGGAGCTGACGCGCGACCTGGTGGCGCATGTGCGCGACGTGTACGTTGCCTGCGTTGCCGGTGCCCGTGCCGAGCTGTTTGAGGGCGGCTCCGAGCAGGCCGAGGCGCTTGCTGCCGAGGCCGCTGCCTTTGGCGAGCATCCTGCCGACCGCCTGGCCCGCGTGCTGACGGTGCTCGACGATGCCGCACTGGAGATGAGGGGCGCGAGCGACGTGCGCCTGGTGCTCGAGATTGCCTGCACGCGTCTGGCGCGTCCCGAGGCCGATTTAACGATTGAGGCATTGGCCGAGCGCGTGGCACGCCTGGAGGCCATGATTGCCAACGGCGCCGTGCCGGCGAGCGTGGCTGCTGCTCAGGCCGCCGCGCCTGCAGCATCCGTACCCGCTGCTGCCCAACAGCCGACGCTCATTTCGGGCGCTCGTGCTGCCGCTCCGGCGGCATCCGCTGCCCCCGCTGCTACGTCCGCGCGCCAGGGCGGTATGCCTTGGGACCGCGGCGCTGCTGTTCCGGCTGCCCAGCCTGCGACCAAGTCCGCGGCTCCTGCGCCGGCGCCCAGACCTGTAACGCCTGCACCTCAGCCCGTTGCGGCTCCGGCTTCCGCGCCTGCTGCATCGACCGTGTCGGTGTCCAAGCCCAACAACGCCGCCCAGGTTGCCGCCGCCGGTGCTGCCGAGACCCCCGCGGTTGAGGACGCCGGCGAGCTCCAGCGCAAATGGGCCGAGGTCGTCGAGCGCGTCAAGGCGCGTCAGGCCTCCTACGCAGGGCTTTTGCTCAACGCCCGCGCCACGGCCGACGACGGCTCCAAGCTCACGGTCTCGTTCCCCGCGGGTTCGACTTTTGCCATCAAGATGCTCGGTCGCGCCGATACGCAGTCGGTGGTCCTGCCGACGGTCTGCGCGGTCTTCGGTCGTCGTACCGTCGACTATGTCCTGGATGGGGGTGGCACGCCGGCTCCTCAACATGAGGAGCATTCTCCATCTGCACGGGCTGCGGTATCTGCGGACCCGCAACCCGTGTCCTCGGTGCCCCCTGCATCCTCGAGCGCCAGCGCGACGCAGCCAAAAGCGGCGCCGGTAGCGGCACCGACCCCGTCGGCGCCTGAACCCGCTGCGCCCAAACCGGCTGCTCCGATCCCCGCGCCCAAGTCCGCTGCCGCGCCTGCGCCCAAGTCATCCGACCTGGCCAAGGCCCCTTGGCTGCGCTCCGACAACCCTGCCGGTGCTCCTGCCACGGGCAAGCTCCCGACCGAGCCCGCGCCCCGAGCGCCCGAGCGCGCGTCCGTCCCCATGGCTCAGCCGCCTGCGCAGGCTGCGCCATGGGAATCCGAGCAGGTGCCCTACGACGATGCTATGGTCGGTGGTTTTGCTGCCGATGCCGGCGGGGACGATCTGCCCCCGTTCGACGTGCCGGGTGCGGCGTCCGCGACCAAGGCCGCTGCTGTGGCACCCGCAGCCTCTGCAAACGACGACGTCCCCGCCGCTCCCTGGGAATCCAATCCCGGTGCTGGCAGCCCCTTCGGCCATCAGGGCGCAGCCCCGAGCATCCCGCAGACCGAGGACGAGGCCAAGGCCCTCATCCGCAGCGTCTTTGGCCAGGCCACCATCTTCAAGCCGGTGGAGTAGCTGCGCAGGCGGGTATACTGCTCAAGAAGAGGACCCCTTGTCCGGGCGCATCTGTATTTCGGACATGTGTAGTGTGGTGCCGCGTATCTCGCATTCGAGCAGACAGGTGCGTGACGGTCGGCCTAGGATGCTGAGGTCGATGCGATACGTCGCATGGCTGTCCGTGTACTCGACTTGCTCGGCGTTAATGGTTGCTCCGATTGCCAAATAAACGCCTAGCTCGGCATCGACAATCTTGAAGTCCTTTATCTTGACCTTGAACTCTTGATAGAGGGACGGGCTGTTGTAGTAGACGGTTCGGGTTCCGTCGGTGCACTCATCGGTCGTCTCCCATTTGACGACGGGCTGGTCCGAGCTGGCTATCAGCAGTTCTGCTCCAAAAGCTATGGCATGGGTGATGACAACCAGCAATGCCCAGCCGACAAAGAGATAGAGAACCACATATGCAACGGGGTGTTTTGAGCGGATGTTTTGGAGCGCGTTGGGGGCATTCATGGGGCACCTCCAAATTACTATCTATGGCAATCAAATTATACCCTGCCGCCATGTGCGCCGCCTCGAGCAGCGGTTCGGCATTTAGCTATTTAGTGGCGCACATGAAATGCCGGATTCGGCTCTACTAGATTGAGTGTGCGATATTATGCAACCTTGCATAATTCGACCTTGCATAATCTTTGAGTGCGGTTTGTATTGGAGGACATGTATATCGACTGAGGTAACACGTCCGCCCCGCTCTCTCGCCGCGCGCCGTGGTACGATTTTTGAGTTTGAAAGTCCCGCCGTGCTCCGGCTGCCCTTGCAGCTCGGCGTGCGGCCGCACGTAAAGGAGCCATCATGGCCGGTATGAACATGCAGCAGATGATGAAGCAGGCTCGCAAGATGCAGGAGCAGCTTGCCGCCGCGCAGGAGAACCTCAAGTCCCAGACCGTCGACGCCTCTGCCGGCGGCGGCATGGTCAAGGTGACCGTTAACGGCGAGATGGAGCTCGTCAACCTCACCATCGATCCCGATGCGCTCGATCCCGAGGACGTCGATATGCTGCAGGATATGATCATGGCTGCCGTCAACGAGGCCGTCCGCGGCGTCAACGAGCTCGCCAACAAGCAGATGGGCGCCATCACCGGCGGCCTCAACATCCCGGGCATGCCGTTCTAAGACACGCATATATATGAGTGCCAACCACAGTCTGCAAAAACTGCTCGATGAGCTGGGCCGTCTGCCGGGCATTGGTCCCAAGTCGGCCCAGCGCATCGCCTATTACCTGTTGGAGGCCGACGCCGAGGAGGCGCGCCGCCTGGCCGAGGCCATCCTGGAGGTCAAGCAGGAGGTCCACTTTTGCAGCCGCTGCTTTAACTACGCCACGGCCGACGAGTGCTCCATCTGCCAGGACCCGATGCGCGATACCACTCGCATTTGCGTGGTGGGCGAGCCGCGCGATGTCCAGGCGATCGAGCGCACGGGCAGCTACCACGGCCTCTACCACGTATTGGGCGGCGTGATCAGTCCCATGGACAAGATTGGCCCCGAGCAGCTGCACATTCGAGAGCTGCTGGCACGCTTGGGCCACGAGGACATCCACGAGGTCATCATCGCCACCAACCCCAATATTGAGGGCGAGACCACGGCGAGCTATCTGGCCCGTACCATCAAGCCGTTGGGCGTCGAGGTGTCGCGTCTGGCAAGCGGCCTTCCCGTGGGCGGCGACTTGGAGTATGCCGACGAGCTTACGCTTGGCCGCGCCATCGAGGCCCGTCGCGCGATTTAGGTGGCGAGCCTGCTCCTGCCGTATGTTTTCCTCACAGTCGCACGGGGTAGTCATAATTTCCCCGTGCGACTGTGGGTTTGTTGTGCAACAAAGATGCTTCGCGTCCGCTTATCGCATGGATGCTTCCACTCGCATCCTAAATTTGCCCATTCGTTGCGCAACCTTTTGGGTTCGCTGATACACTCAAATATGGATTCGAATGAATGCGCCGCTCCCGAGCGGCGTGTTTTTGTTGGAGGAGAACGCATGCGGCCCGGTGGCACTCAGACAAAGCGCGGCGCCGCGGTGCGCATGCGACGCCGACTGGGCTTGGCGCCGCGGGCGTACGCACTGCTGTCTTGCTCGCTGGTGCTGGTCATAGCTGGCGTTTCTGCCTATGGCATGACCGTGCCGTCCATGATGCAGGCACATGCCGCACGCGAACCGCGCGTGGGGCATGAGGTCAAAAGTGATCTGGGCACCACGACTGGATATGCTTGGGCAAGTGTGGTCGCGCATATTGTGTTTGGCGCCGACGACGCGGACGGCGCCGAGGCCCCGGACAACGAAGTCACGCTTGCCAATGGCAAAACCATCGTGCTCACCAACACCAAGATCATCGATCGGTTGTCCAACAATAGCGTGGCGGCAACGGTGAATAAGGTCGAGCGGCAGAAGGAGCAGGACGCCCAGCAGTCCGGAAAGCCCGGTAGCTCGGATACTTCTGGCTCCGGCTCGGATTCGTCGAGTTCGGGCGGCGGCTCTGGGTCGGGTTCCTCTGCCGGAGGGTCTGGAAACGGCGGCTCGACGGGCGGCAACGCTGACAACGATGCAAACTCCGGTGGCCTTTCCGCTGCTGAGGAAGAGAGCATTCACAGTTGGCTTGTGACCAAGTACAACATGCTCGACGGCTATGTTTCTCGTGCCAATGACGTGGTCTCGACCTATAACTCTACGGGAGATCCCAGGCCGTGCGACAGCCTGGTCGGGGAGATGTTTGTCATTCGAGCCGAGTTTGGTCGTCAGACATTCTCGCCCCGGTCAAAGTGGTATCAGCAGTATGCCAATCTGTGGGGCTGTTACACCAACCTATGTCAATGGGTCGGCCATTACGGCGATGATGACGTCGCGCTCGGTAACTTCAACAATAACGTGGCGGCGCTTGCCCTATGATGACCGATCTTGCATCCGCTGCAGTCCAATCGCTCGGCTGCGACCCCATGGTTGGCCTGCGTCTGGCGCGCGTCGACGGATTTGAGCCCGCTGTCGCGCTCGGCCAAGACGAGCTGTCTGCCTATGTGCGTCGCTTTTCGATGCTCTTTGCCGACGACACTACCATGCGCCGTGGCGGTATCGGCCGCGTGACGCGTGCCGTCAACGCCCAAGGCGAGGCCGTGGCACTCAAACAGCTCATCTTGCCGACGCGCGATGAGTTCGACGACGATGCCGTCCATGAGGCGCTGGTCGCCAAGTTCAAAGCGGCATTTCGCGAGGAATATGAATGCCATCGCGCCCTTTCGGGCCTTAAGGGCTTTCCCCGCCTCTATGGCTGGGGCGAGGTTGACGGTGTGCCTGCAATTGTCATGGAATGGGTCGAGGGCGAGACGCTCGCCCGCTTGCGCTCGCGCTTTGCCGTGGACGATGCCGGCCGCCTGTCGCCGCTTGTGGCGGCGCGCTTGGGGCGCGACCTGTTCGACCTGCTCTGCCGCATGAGCCTGGTGGGGGAGGGCTTTGTCCATCGCGATATCTCGCCCGCTAATATTATGGTGCGTACGGCGCGTCTACCGCTTGACCGGCAGCTTGCCGAGGGCACCTTTGACCTGTGCCTGATCGACTTTGGCTCGTCGCTGGCGCTCGAGCCTGCATCGGCCGTGGCCGGTGCCGGCGGCAAGGCATCCTTTACCGAGCGCTATGCCACGCTGCGTCGCGCGACGGTGGCCTACGCTCCGCCCGAGATGCTCACCGACGATATTCCCGACCTGCGCGCTTTGCGTATGTCGCCGGCGATTGACGTCTATGCCGCGGCAAGTACGGTTTACGAGCTCATTGCCGGCGCCGCGCCATACGAAGCCGCGCCGAGCACTTCGGGCACCTCGGGTTCGCGCAAAAAGACGCGCGACATCGCCAGCCCCTACCGTCTCAAGATGGACACGCTGCCCGACTATCCCATTGGTGCCCATGCGCCCGGTTGCGATTTGACTCAGCTGCTTCGTCGTGAGCCCGATGTGGCGCTCGCTGCGGCCGAGCAGGCCCAGCAGCTGGGGCTTGAGCCGGATTCCGAGGAGCTACGCGATGCGCTGGCGTTTGTCGATGCCCAGCTGTTCAACGTGGTGATGGCCTGTCTGTCCAGCCATCAAAAAGATCGTCCCGAGCCGGCGGCGGTCGAGGCGGCGCTCTCGGCGTTTTGTGAACACTATGCGCAAAATGTCGGTCGTTCGCTCCGCGGCGAGCCGCTCACGCCGTGCCCCATGGATGCGTCTGGCCGCGCGGTTCGTCGCGCGCTGATGGTCGGCGCGACGGTCGTCTGTGGCGTGGTTTGGGCTGTGGTCGTGGTTTCGGCCGCGCTGCTGGCGTCGGGCGCTCGCGTGACGGCGACTTTGGGATCGCTCATGTGGTCTGGGTCGCTACCGGGTATTATTGCCGCACTGGCGTTGGCGCTGCCGGGCATAGCCGGCGTTGCCGCGGGGGCACTTGCGCGTGATCGGCGCTCGGGGTTCCTGCAGGGTGTGCTTGCGCTTTCTGCCTGCGAGGTTCCGGTGCTGGTTGTGGCTGCATGTAGCGTATTTTCCCAACGCGCCGTGATGGGCGGCCTTGTTGCCGCTCTGGTTGCAACCTATACGCTTACGTGGTTTTTGCTTGCGATGGGCTTTGCCTTTGAACTTCCCGTTTCGGCACCGCGACGCACAAAAGCCCAGATGGCGACTCCGCTTGCCGGTGGAGCCGCAGCTGCCCGTACTTTTGGCGGACCTGTCGAAGTATCGTCCGATTCTATTTCTATGACCAGGGAGGCCTAGGTCATGGCATCTCAAGTTGAGCTCACCCCATGCGGGGCCATGTTTGACATCTTTAAGCGCGCGGCGCATCTGAGCCATATCGAGCTGTGCGGCTTGGTGCTTTCGTCCCGTCCGCTCGCCGACGGCCGAAGCCCGCAGAGCCGGGCCGCCGATCGCTCCTGGGTCTCGCGCTTTATCGTTCGCGCGCCGGTCGGTACGCTTCAGCAGCGTTTCTTTGCCGATTACGGGACCTCGGCCGCGCGCATTATGTCGCAGCTGGCACTGCGCCAGCGCAATCCCATGGACTCCACGGCCGTGATCAATATGGTGTGCGGTCCCGCTGGTGAACCGATGGTGCGTGCGCTCGAGGAATGTCACCAGGATACGAATCTCTATCGCAACGCGCTCGATCGTCTGTCCCAGGCGGGAGAGCTTATGCCTGCCGAGCGCGCCGAAGCCGTGCTGGTGCTGTTTGTCGCCGTGGGCTGCTCGGCAGATGTCAGGTCCTCGGTGACCTATGCTATCGACTATGCGCACGCGACCTGTGGCGGAGGCACGTCCACACCGCGTTCGCTTGGCATGTCGACGACCACGGGCGAACGCGAGCCCGCGCCGGCGCATCCGTTGGGCCTGCTGCGCGTGCAAAACGGCTTTGTGGTGAGTGCCCCGCGCTGGATTCAGCCGAGTGAGGAAGGTGTCGAGATCGGCGCGCTGGCAACGGGGGAGGGCGATATCACCGACGTCGGCGATGACGTCTCGGCTCGCCATGCCCACATCTGGTGTGATGCTCAAAATACCTGGCACGTCGAGGACCTGTCGTCTACCAACGGGACCGTGGTGGTAAACGGGGTCACGAGCGTCTGCATCCAGGTCGAGCCCGGCCGCTCCGCCCAACTTAATCCCGGCGACGAGCTCAAGCTCGGCGAATCCACCACCTACGCCATCCTCTTCGGTGCCCTCTAGCCGGCAGATAGGGACGTTCCTTTCCTGCCGGCACTTTGGGACACTCCTTGGCGCGCCAGAGCCAGTCGCCCGGGGATGGAGGGACCATTTTTGCCCTTGGCAGTCACCCGAGGTAAACCTTTACCGCCCGCCTATATTTGTCGAAATTACACTTAACGGCGGGGTACAATAAACCCGCATGCGGATTTCCGTTGCGGGCGCTTCCCATCGCCGGGGCGTGCCCGGGAGCATCCGGCATGCGGCCTTTGCGGCGCTCGGTCATGTGCAAGACGGGTAGCTGGGCTTGTGGAGCGCGTGCAGCCCTCCTCGCCTCGGCATGCCTTCTCTCCACGCCATGTACCTGCTGCTGAGCCTGCCTGCCAGATGATTGGAAGCAACAGCGAAAATCCCATCACGCCAACATCCCGGCAATCGCCGGGGCCTGTATACCTATATGAGAGGAGAGGGGTATATGGCGCGTAAGTTTAAGTCTATGGACGGCAACGAGGCGGCCGCATATGTTTCGTATGCGTACACCGAGGTAGCGGGAATCTATCCCATTACGCCGTCCAGCCCGATGGCCGACCATGTCGACCAGTGGGCGGCCCAGGGTCGCAAGAACATCTTCGGCACCCCGGTCAAGGTCGTCGAGATGGAGTCCGAGGCAGGTGCAGCCGGTACCGTTCACGGTTCGCTGGGCGCCGGTGCTCTGACCACCACCTACACGGCTTCTCAGGGTCTGCTCCTGATGATCCCGAACATGTACAAGATCGCGGGCGAGCAGCTCCCGGGCGTCTTCCACGTCTCCGCGCGTTGCGTCGCTTCCCACGCCCTGAACATTTTTGGCGATCACTCCGACGTCATGGCCTGTCGTCAGACCGGCTTCGCCATGCTCGCCGAGGGCAACGTCCAGGAGGTCATGGACCTCTCGCCGGTGGCTCACCTTGCCGCCATCGAGGGTAAGACCCCGTTCCTTAACTTCTTCGACGGCTTCCGCACCAGCCACGAGATCCAGAAGGTCGCCATGTGGGACTACAAGGATCTGGCCGAGATGTGCGACATGGACGCCGTCCAGGCTTTCCGCGACCATGCGCTCAACCCTGAGCACCCGCACACCCGCGGTAGCCACGAGAACGGCGATATCTTCTTCCAGAACCGTGAGGCCTGCAACAAGGTCTACGACGAGCTTCCCGCCGTCGTCGAGGGCTACATGAAGAAGATCAACGAGAAGCTCGGCACCGATTACGGCCTGTTCAACTACTACGGCGCTCCCGATGCCGATCGCGTCGTCGTGTGCATGGGCTCCTTCTGCGACGTGCTCGAGGAAGTCATCGACTACCTCAACGCTCACGGCGAGAAGGTCGGCCTGGTCAAGGTTCGTCTGTTCCGTCCGTTCTCCATCAAGCACTTCGTCGACGTTCTCCCCGAGACCGTCAAAAAGATCGCCGTCATGGACCGTACCAAGGAGCCGGGTTCCATCGGCGAGCCGCTCTACCAGGACGTCGTCTCCGCTCTCTACGAGGCCGGCAAGACGGGCATCAAGGTCGTCGGCGGCCGTTATGGCCTGGGCAGCAAGGACACGCCTCCCGCGTCCGCGTTCGCTGTCTTCGAGGAGCTCAAAAAGGACGAGCCCAAGCGCGAGTTCACCATCGGCATTGTCGATGACGTGACCAACCTGAGCCTGCCCGAGGCCGAGGATGCGCCCAACACCGCAGCCCCCGGCACCATCGAGTGCAAGTTCTGGGGTCTGGGTGGCGACGGTACCGTCGGCGCCAACAAGAACTCGATCAAGATCATCGGCGACCACACCGACAAGTACGTCCAGGCCTACTTCCAGTACGACTCCAAGAAGACCGGCGGCGTCACCGTTTCGCACCTGCGCTTTGGTGATTCCCCGATCCGTTCGCCGTACTACGTGACCAAGGCCGACTTTGTCGCTTGCCATAACCCCAGCTACATCGTTAAGGGCTTCAAGATGGTCCGCGACGTCAAGCCGGGCGGCACCTTCCTGGTCAACTGCCAGTGGAGCGACGAGGAGTTCGCCGAGCACATGCCCGCCGTGGCCAAGCGCTACATCGCGAACAACAACGTCAACGTCTACCTGATCGACGCTATCGACCTGGCCGCCAAGGTCGGCATGGGCAAGCGCACCAACACGGTGCTCCAGTCCGCCTTCTTCGCGCTGGCCAAGGTCCTGCCCGCCGAGGACGCCCTACAGTACATGAAGGACGCGGCTACCAAGTCCTACATGAAGAAGGGCCAGGCTATCGTCGACGCCAACCACAAGGCCATCGATGCCGGCGCTACCGCTTTCCGTAAGTTCGAGGTTCCGGCCGACTGGGCTACCGCCGAGGATGCCGCTCCCGTCGAGCTCTCCGAGGAGACCAAGTCTGCCATCGCCCAGCAGGTCAAGAACCTGCTCGAGCCCATCGATCGCATGGACGGCGACAGCCTGCCTGTTTCCGCCTTCGTCGATTGCGCCGACGGCCAGTTTGAGCTGGGCGCCTCCGCATACGAGAAGCGCGGCGTCGCCGTGGTCGTTCCCCACTGGGACGAGACCAAGTGCATCCAGTGCAACCAGTGCGCCTACGTGTGCCCGCATGCCACCATCCGTCCGTTCGCGATGACCGAGGACGAGGCTGCCGCCGCGCCCGAGGCTACCCGCACGCTCGACGCCATGGGCCCCAAGGCCAAGGGTATGAAGTTCACCATGGCTGTGTCCCCGCTCGACTGCATGGGTTGCACCAACTGCGTCAAGGTTTGCCCCAAGGGCGCCCTCGAGATGGTTCCCACCGAGCAGGAGATGGACCAGCAGCCCGTTTGGGACTACATGGTCGAGAACGTCTCCGAGAAGAAGGAGCTCATCGCGGCCAACGTCAAGGGCAGCCAGTTTAAGCAGCCCTACCTGGAGTTCTCGGGCTCCTGCGCCGGCTGTGCCGAGACCGCCTATGCACGTCTGGTGACTCAGGTCGCCGGCGACCGCATGTTCATCTCCAACGCCACCGGCTGCTCCTCCATTTGGGGCAACCCCGCTGCCACCGCTCCTTACTGCAAGGACAAGGACGGTCACGGCCCGGCGTGGAACAACTCCCTGTTCGAGGACAATGCCGAGCACGGTCTGGGCATGGCCGTTGGCTACGAGGCCGTTCAGAAGAAGCTGATCGCTGCTACGCAGGAGATCATCGCCGCTGACGGTCCGTCCGACGAGCTCAAGGCCGCCGGTCAGGCTTGGATTGACTCTGTCAACGACGCCGAGGCCTCTAAGACCGCTGCCGCCGCTTACGTTGCCGAGCTCGAGAAGTGCGGCTGCGACGCTTCCAAGGCGATCCTCGCCGACAAGGCTTACCTCACCAAGAAGTCCTTCTGGGTCTTCGGTGGCGACGGTTGGGCCTACGACATCGGCTTCGGTGGCCTGGACCACGTCCTGGCTTCCGGCCACAATATCAACGTCTTCGTCTTCGACACCGAGGTCTACTCCAACACCGGCGGTCAGGCCTCCAAGGCCTCGAACCTGGGCCAGGTCGCTCAGTTCGCCGCTGCCGGTAAGGTGACCAAGAAGAAGTCTCTGGCCGAGATCGCTATGAGCTATGGCTACGTCTACGTGGCGCAGGTCGCCATGGGCGCCAACCCGGCTCAGACCCTCAAGGCCATCCACGAGGCCGAGGCCTACGACGGCCCGTCCCTCATCATCGGCTACAGCCCCTGCGAGATGCACTCCATCAAGAAGGGCGGCATGCAGAACTGCCAGGCCGAGATGAAGAAGGCTGTCGAGTGCGGTTACTGGAACCTCTTCCGCTTCAACCCCGAGGCTGCTGCCGGCAAGAAGTTCTCGCTCGATTCCAAGGAGCCCGCGGGCGGTTATCAGGAGTTCCTGATGAACGAGGCCCGTTACGCTTCGCTGACGCGTTCCTTCCCCGAGCGCGCTGAGGAGCTCTTCAAGGAGAATGAGCAGGCCGCTATGGACCGCTATCAGCACCTGCTGAAGCTCAAGACGGTGTACAACGAGGCCTAGGTCTCCCACCGCAGGATCTGAGGGCTAACCTTCGCGGACGTCCTCGGACATGAAAGAACCCCCGCTGCGCACTACGTGCGGCGGGGGTTCTTTCGTCCTGCGGAGTGTCCGCGAAGGTTAGCCCTCAGATCCTGCTACGACTACGTTCTCGGATTGTGTGGGCGGATGAAGGACGTAGTTGGCCGGGTGTTCCGTCCCTTTCGCTGTTTCGCGGCTTTGCCGCGAAACCTCGCGCCACTTTGGGACGCGGGGGAGGACAGGGTTGCTGCCGTCTTTTCGGAGCTCTTCTTTATTCCTTTTGCTGGATGAAAAGCCCCTTGTTTTTGCAGGGGTGCATACTCGACTTATAAGTGCATAGAATCTCGTATAGCGCGAGTAAGATATTGCGCTGTCCATTTTGTGTTTAGCAGAGATGTAGTTTGCATAATCCGGCATAATCCTCGCTGCATTTAAATAAAGTTGCACGTAAATGGCGTAGATATGTCTGAGCTGGGGTTCTGTACGCTGAGCGGATAAAAACGACCGTTCACCGTTCCGCTATTTTCAAAATGAATAAAATGAGCGATAAAGAGAATATAAACCTTAATAAACTCGCGTATCGCACGGACGCGGGTTATTAATGGGTTGTAGGCCTTTTACAGAAAGGATTCCAGCAATGTCTAAGCCTCTTGGCAAGCCCGATCGTATTGTCGTCGCCCTTGGCGGCAACGCCCTCGGCAACAACCCCGTCGAGCAGATCGAGGCCGTGAGCAACACCGCCCACGCTCTCCTTGGTCTCATCGAGCAGGGTAACGAGATCATCATCACCCACGGCAACGGCCCGCAGGTCGGCATGATCCAGAACGCCTTCGCCGCTGCCCACGACGCCATCGGCACCCCCGAGATGCCGCTGCCCGAGTGCGGCGCCATGTCCCAGGGCTACATTGGTTATCACCTGCAGCAGGGCATCGGCCGCGAGATGCACAAGCGCTATAAGCGTTGGCACGCCGCCACCGTCGTCACCCAGATCGAGTGCGACCCGGATGATCCCGCGTTCAAGAACCCGACCAAGCCGATCGGCCCCTTCTACACCGAGGAGCAGGCCAAGGAGTTCATGGCCGAGGATCCTTCCAAGGTCTTCGTCGAGGATTCCGGCCGCGGCTGGCGTCGCGTCGTCGCTTCCCCCGATCCCAAGAAGATCGTCGAGGCTGACTCCATCCTCAACCTGCTCGACAACGAGTTCATCGTCATCGCCTGCGGTGGCGGCGGCATCCCCGTCGTCCGCGACTACGAGAACAAGGGCTGCTACAAGGGCGTTCCCGCCGTCATCGACAAGGACCTGGGCGGCGAGCTGCTGGCCGAGGACTGCGATGCTGACGTTCTGTTCCTGCTGACCGCCGTTGAGCATGTCGCCATCAACTTTGGCAAGCCCAACCAGGAGGAGCTCGAGGACCTCACCGCCGACGAGGCCGAGCGCCTGGCCGACGAGGGCCAGTTCGGCAAGGGTTCCATGGAGCCCAAGGTTCGCGCTGCCATCAAGTTTGCCCGTTCCCGCAAGGGCCGCACCTGCATCATCGGCGCTCTGGACAAGGCCGCCGAGACCATGGCTGGCCTCTCCGGTACCCGCATTCACGAGTAGTCTCTACTCTGTTGCCTCTCTCGTGGGCGCCAGGCAAAGCGCCCACAAACTAGCCTCTCTTCATGAGCCCCGCAGTCCGCTCCGACTGCGGGGCTTTTGCTATTCACCTAGTCATTGGGGACGTTCTTAAATGACTAGTCAAACAAGAGCGTCCCCAATGACCACTCATTTAAGTCTGTCCCCAATGAGTGCCCAATGACTAGTAGTAGGCCCACATGGCTTCGACTTCGTTGAGGACCTCTACGACGCCCCAACGGCGGGCGCTGCGGCTGGCCGAGTTGGGGTCGTAGACGCCAATCTGGTTGGCATCGTCGATGCCATAGAGCACGATGTAGTGGCCTACGTTGGTAAACGTACCGGGGCGCACTGCGGCGATGACGGGCGCACCCGAGCGAAGTGCTTGGGTAATCGATTCGCGATCGTTATAGAGCTGTGTTCCGTTGAGCCCCAGCTGCCACGCACCGCCTGTCATAAACGACCACTCGGTGGCACCAGTGGGGGCGTAGTTGCCGGCTTCGGCCAGTGCGCATATATCGACCGGCGTCTTATCGGTGTGGCCGGTCTTAAAGATATAGACCATGGTGAGGCAGGTGGGACCGCAAGCGTTTTCGCGAATAGTGCCGCCGGCATAGGGCAGCTCCGACCATGCGGGGTCAATTTGGTAGATGTGGGGCATGGTGCCGGCCTGCCATTGCGAGCGTGGGGTCGAGAACGCAAAGGAGTAACCGGGCGCGACGGGAGCTTTAAGCAGCTTGTCCTCGGCAGTGGGCTCAAGACCGGCTGATCCGTGGGAGATACAGGATCCCAAAAACACAAAGACGAGGCAGGCGGCGATGGAGCAAAGCGCAAGGCGTAGGCGGCGGGCCGGAAGCGCGTGGCTTGTGGTGTGCGACGCGGGGTGAGGGGCGGAATTGCCGCGATCGCGTTGAGGTCGCGAAAAGGAACGCTTGACGTAGTAGTCGGTCTTACGGCGATCGTAGCGGCGTGGCTGCGATGTGTCGGTCTGACGTTGGCGTGTGCTCGTACTCACGCGGTCTGACTGCTGCACGGTACGGCTTTGCTGCCGCGAAGAAGCCCCAGGCTGCTCTTGGGGGCGCTGCGGGTTGTCGTTGTCGGAGGTGCTTCTGGGCGTTGGCATGGTGCGGCCGGCAAGGCGCACGCTTTGTGGCCGTTGGTCGCCGTCATTGTATCCGTATGCCATTCGAATCACCTTGCCTCATGTGTAACTTGTCTATCCTACATAAAATGATGCACGACACATGGGTATGTGCGCCAAAAGCCTGACAAATGGTATGAACGTTGCCGCGCCGCGCGCCAAGCGTCACGGCAACAGGTCTTCAAAAGCAGACAAGATGAAAGCGTCCAAGACGAATGACGTCTCCCGCCGTTCGTCCCAAAAACGGCGCCGTTCGTTTTGCAGTTCTGCCTTCGGTCGAGCTACAAGCGGCGCAGCTGTGCCAAGGCCGTATCTTAGAGCCACGGAATAAAAGCGCGCGGCAAAACGGATCGCGCAAGGGGTGACGCCAAGGGGCGTCAAAAAGGAAAGGAGGGGAACAATGGCGGACAAGAACGCAGAAGTTGCAGTCGAGGATAACGGCGGCATGAAGAAAACGCTTTCGCTCTGGAACTTCTTCACCATCGGTTTCGGTGCCATCATCGGTACCGGTTGGGTTCTGCAGGTCGGCGACTGGATGGTCGTGGGCGGCGGTCCCGTTCCCGCTATGATCGCATTCCTCTTGGGTGCAATCTTCCTCGTGCCCGTCGGAGCTGTTTTCGGTGAGCTCACGGCTGCTATCCCCATCTCGGGCGGCATTGTCGAGTATGTCGATCGTAGCTTTGGCCGTACGCTGAGCTACATCACCGGTTGGCTTTTGGCCTTGGGCAACGGCATCCTGTGCCCGTGGGAGGCCATCGCCATTTCGACCCTCGTGTCCGAGATGTTCGGCAGCCTGCCCGGCCTTGAGTGGCTGCGCGCCGTCAAGCTCTACACCATCCTGGGCGCCGACGTTTACCTGTTCCCGACGCTGATTGCGCTCGGCTTTGCGGTCTACGTCATCTTCCTCAACTTCCGCGGTGCCAGCTCGGCCGCCAAGCTCCAGGCCTTCCTGACCAAGGCCCTGCTCTGCGGCATGCTGCTCGCCATGGGCGTCTCGCTGTTCACCGGCTCGCCGGACAATGCCATGCCTGTGTTCTCCCAGGTCGCCGGCGCTGGCGGCGGCAAGGCCGCTACCGAGAGCACCAGCCTGTTCGCCGGCATCGTGTCGGTCTTGGTTCTGACTCCGTTCTTCTACGCCGGTTTCGACACCATTCCTCAGCAGGCTGAGGAAGCAGCCGAGGGCCTCAACTGGAACAAGTTCGGCAAGATCATCTCCCTGGCCCTGCTGGCCGCCGGCGGTTTCTACATGGTTTGCATCTACTCGTTCGGCACCATCCTCGACTGGCATGAGTTTGTTAAGAGCCCGGTTCCCGCGCTTGCCTGTCTCAAGGGCATCAACATGCTCCTGTACCTGGCCATGCTCGTCATCGCCACGCTTGGACCCATGGGCCCGATGAACTCCTTCTACGGCGCCACGAGCCGCATCATGCTCGCCATGGGCCGCAAGGGCCAACTGCCCGAGAAATTCGCCGAGGTCGACCCCAAGTCCGGCGCTCCCAAGCTTGCCTGCGTCGTTCTGGGCGTTATCACCGTCATCGGTCCGTTCCTGGGCAAGAACATGCTCATCCCCCTGACCAACGTGTCGGCTCTCGCCTTCATCTTCTCCTGCGGCATGGTCGCCCTCGCCTGCCTGCGCATGCGCTTCACCGAGCCCGACCTGCCTCGTCCCTACGAGGTGCCCGGCGGCAAGTTTGGCATCGGCCTCGCTATCGCCGCCTGCGCCATCATCATCGGCCTGCTCGTGATTCCGTTCTCTCCCGCCTCCCTCAACATGGTGGAGTGGAGCATCGTGATCGGCTGGTTGGCTATTGGCCTGGCCCTCATGGCTTTCACCAATTCCCGCAAAAAGTAACGCCGAGCCGGGGCGGATCGGGTGCGCGGGACCCTCTCTCCCGCGCACCGAACCCGGTACCACTTGGGTAGCTTTGTGAGGCCAAACCCAACACGGCCTCGCCCACTATATGGATCCATAAGGAGGAACCATGTCCACTAAGTATGCAATCGTTGGCGGTAAGCTCATCGACGGTACCGGCGCCGAGCCGGTCGAGAACTCCCTCGTTCTCGTCGACGACAACGGCAAGATCGAGTACGCCGGCGCTATGCAGGACCTTCCCGAGGGCGTTGAGGTTATCGACGCCGCCGGCAAGACCGTCCTTCCCGGCCTGATCGACACCCACCTGCACTTCTCGGGCAACCTAACCGACGATGACACCGATTGGGTCATGCAGCCGCTCCTCGAGAAGCAGGCAGTTGCCGTCAAGCAGGCCTACGACTGCCTCACCCACGGCCTCACCACCGTCTGCGAGATCGGCCGCTTTGGTATCCAGATTCGCGACTGCATCGACAAGGGCGTCTTTAAGGGCCCGCGCGTTCTGGCCACCGGCCTGGGCTTCTGCCGCGTTGCCGGTCACGGTGACTCCCACCACTGCACCCAGGAGCTCAACAAGGAATCCCATCCCTGGGGCGACCAGGTCGACGGTCCTTGGGATCTGCGCAAGGCCGTCCGTCGTCGCCTGCGCGAGAACCCCGATGCCATCAAGATCTGGGCTACCGGTGGCGGCATCTGGCGCTGGGACTCCGGTCGTGACCAGCACTATTGCTCCGAGGAGATCCAGGCCGTGGTCGAAGAGGCAAAGATGGTTGGCATCCCCGTGTGGAGCCACTGCTACAACAACCACGCCGCTGCCTACGATTCCGTTCGCTTTGGCTGCGAGCAGTTGATTCACGGCTTCGATATCGATGAGCGCACCATGGACCTCATGGCCGAGCAGGGCACCTTCTTCACCCCGACGATCGCCTTCCTGCCCACCTGGTACGCCACCTATCCGCCCGTCTACGTCCCCGAGCTGCACGACAAGTACGAGGGCACCCTGGTCGAGAAGGAGCTGCAGCGCAACTACGACTGCCTGCGCGAGGCCAAGAAGCGCGGCGTCGTCATGACGATCGGCTCCGACTCCTTCTCCTTCGTAACCCCGTATGGCACCTGCTCCATCGAGGAGATGTACGAGTTCGTCGACAAGATCGGCTTCACCCCGGTCGAGACCATCACCTGCGCCACCCTCAACGGCGCCAAGATGTGCCACATCGAGGACGAGACCGGTTCCATCGAGGCCGGCAAGTGCGCCGACCTGCTGGTCGTCAACGGTGACGTCGCCGCCGACATCCATGTGCTCAACACCGACAACATGGACGTCATCATGAAGGACGGTTGGATCGTCGAGGCTGGCACCTTTGGCGAGGCCAACAAATACAGCGCCTAAGATACCGTTTGTCGATGACTGGATGTAAAACACAGTTTTTGATTGCATAATGCAATGGAGAGGGTCGCTTGCGGCCCTCTTTATTGCTATGGGTGTGGTAGATAAAAGGGGATGACGGTGGATTTAAACAGGCTGATTCTGGGCAAGAGTTACAACTCTACCAAGGTCTTTCGTACCGCTCAGCATGTGGTTCAAGCCATCTTGCTCGGTATTGTCGTTCCGCTGCTTATCCTGCTGCTCATCTGGGATCTAACCGATAATCCCAATCCCGTTCCGGCCGTTGTCGTCATTGCCGGCTTGGTCATGCTGTGCTTCTTCTTCTCGTACGTCTTTGTCGTTCCCGACGACCTCACATCGAGCGCAACCGACCGCACGCTCGCCATCGCTTCAAAAATATTCGCCTACACGTCGCGCGGCCTTACGCCCGAAGCTGCCCTGGGCGCCTCTAAGATCATCCTGTCCGAAACTATCGCCTCTGCCATCTGCTTTACCGACGGCAAGCAGGTGTTGGCAAGCTGGGGCGAGGACTCGGCAAAATGCCCCGCGGGCACCCCGGTGGTGCTGCGGACTACGCTCAACGTGATCAACAGCGGTGAGCAAAGCGTGTTCTCGCGCGATGCCTCGACCGAGACAGGTGGCTACTTTCCGCGCCTGCGCGCCGGTATTGTCGCACCGCTTACCGTGCGCGGGCATTGCGTGGGCACGCTCGAGCTGTATTATCCCCGTCTGAGCAGCATCGATATGCGCCAGACGGCGCTTGCCTCGGGCTTTGCCGACCTCATTTCCACGCAGCTTGCGAGCTTTGAGCTCGAGCGCCAGGACGAGCTTACGGCCCGCGTGGAGCTGCGCGCCTTGCAATCGCAGGTCGATCCTCATTTTCTGTTTAACACCATCAGCACCATCGTGTCGCTCGTGCGTACCGAGCCGGACAAGGCCAGGTCGCTGCTGATCGACTTTTCCAATTACTACCGTCAGACGCTTTCTGATTCCGATACCCTCACAACGCTCGAGCACGAGGTGGAACAGAGCACTCGCTATATCAATCTTATGCAGGCCCGTTATGGCGACGGCAGTCTGCGCGTCTCGGTCGATATCGACTTTGAGGTGCGCGACAGCCTGGTGCCGCCGTTTATCTTGCAGCCGTTGCTCGAAAACTGCATCAAGCACGCGCAGCGCGAGACCGAGCCGCTTTCTATTCATGTTAGGGCTTTCGAGACCGATGACGGTTTGGAGATCATCGTCGAGGACGATGGCATCGGTATGAGCGAAGAGGTCTGCGCGCATCTGTTTGAGCAGCATCGCCGAGAGGAGCCCGAGAGCATTACCGCCGACGGCTCCATCAAGCGAGGTTGCGGTCTGGCGCTCTTCAATGTGCTTCAGCGCATCCATTTCTTTTACGGAGAAGATTCCGGCATGCGCGTGAAGTCCCAGGAGGGCGTGGGAACGCAGGTCATCGTCGAGCTGAACGGCGAGCCGCATGAGCCCGCGCCGTTGACGGCGTAGCACGCGGTTGGATTGAGAGAAAAAGAGGGGAAGCACATATGTCCGAAGGCTGGAACATCTTGGTGGTTGATGACGAACCTCCCATTAGGGCCGAGCTACGCTATCTGTTGGAAAAGGATACGCGTGTGGGCCAGATTGCCGAGGCGGGCAATGTCACCGAAGCCGTGGAGTCGATTCTGTCGAACAAGCCCGACGTGCTGTTTTTAGACATTACCATGCCCGGTCGCTCGGGAATTGAGCTTGCCGAGACGCTGCAGAACCTAAAGACGCCGCCGGTGGTTGTGTTTGTGACGGCGTTTGCCGAGTTTGCCGCCGATGCGTATAACCTCGATGCGGTCGACTATGTCGTCAAGCCGGTCGAGGACGCACGCCTGTCAAAGGCGCTCGACAAGATCGAGGCAGCCTTGGGTGCCCGTCGTGTTATCCATGCTCCGCGCCAGCCTTTGCGTCTGACGGTGGACCGCGGGGGCAAAAAGGTGTTCATTCCCGCCGCAGACGTCTGCTACTTTGAGGCGCGCGCCGATTTTTGCAACGCCATCTGCGCCGAGGGAACGTACCTGATCAATGAGTCGATCTCTTCGCTCGAGCGTCGCTTGGACTCCGAGGGCTTTATTCGCGTTCATCGCAGCTACCTAGTCAATTTGGAAGACGTGCACAATGTTGAGATCGGTTCCACGGGTCTTATGGAGCTCAGGCTCGACCACGTGAACTCGACGGTGCCGGTGTCCCGTCGTCGTGCCGCCGAGGTCAAGTCGCACCTGGGGCTTGCGTAAGAGGCTTGCGTGCCGTCGTTTACCATCGCAGGTTTGGCATGGGCGCGCGGTGGGCATAATGGGTGGCATCGAATGAAATCGAAAGGATCATTATGCCCGCGCTTATCACCCATCATCTGTTTGGCGAGGAAAGCATCGACCGTCTTCCGCAGGGCGTCATCGCGTCCGATGAAGAGCGCATTGCCTTTATCTTGGGCAACCAAGGCCCCGACCCGTTCTTCTTTCACATTCTGACACCGCGTGTTTCCGACTGCACGCTGCTGGCACAGGTCATGCATCGGTCGCGCATGTCTCGTCAGTTTGCGTGCCTGCGCGACGGCGTGTCACATCTGCTGCCGCGCGACGCCAGCTTGGGTCGCGCCTTTGCGCTGGGCCTGCTGTCTCATTACGTGCTCGACCGCAACGCCCATCCCTTTGTCTATGAGCAGCAGTTTGGCATCGTGGAATCCGACTCAGAGCTTGAGGATTCGAGCAGTCAGGTCCATGCCGTGATCGAGAGCGACCTGGATGTGTTGATGCTGCAGCTTAAACGCGATGGCGCTACGGTTGACGATTACCCGCCAGCGGGCGAGATCGTCACCACCGATCGCATCAATCGCGTGGCCGGCGTGCTGATGAGCTATGTTGCCGGACGCGTGTACGGCATTGACATTCCGGCGGGGGAGTACGGTGCTGCCGTTGCCAATATGCAGCGACTTTACCGCGCGATTGAGCCGGCCGGCTCCGCAAAGACGCGCGCGATCTCGCTGGTTGAGGGCTTGGTGCACGATTACTCGCTGCTCGACGGCCTTGCCCATCGCGTGACGACGGAGCTGCCCGAGCGCACCGGTAACCTGGGCCATCTGACATGGAAGAATCCCTTTACCGACGAGGTCTCGAACGAGAGTTTCCCCGAGGTCTTTGATCGCGCGCTGGTCGATTACGAGTGCACGGTCGCACGTTTTATCGAGACCGGTGACATGGATGCCGTGACCAGTCACGTCAACTACAGCGGTCGCGTGCTCGAAGCCGATGAGGAGTTCGACCGCGAGGAATAGGGCCCGTGCGTGCCCCTTTGCCGAATCCTTACCGGCGGTTCTGGACAATTGGGGTACGATGAACTAACTGCATATCGGACGAATACGAAGGGTCCCTGTCCATGAAATACACCAAGCTCGAGCGTAACTGGGTTATGTATGATGTGGGCAATTCGGCCCTCGTGCTGCTCAATACCTCGGTGGTGCCCATTTACTTTAACGCCATCAATACCGGCGCTTCTTCGGCCGACCTGGTGGTCGCCTGGGGCAATGCGCAGACGATTGCCTCGCTGGTCATCGCCATGCTCATGCCCATTCTGGGCGCGCTTGCCGACTACGCCGGCAACAAGATCAAGTTCTTCTTGGGCTTCTTCCTCACGGGCCTGGTGCTTTGCCTGGCGCAGGCTATCCCAATGTCCGCCATGGCATTTTTGACCGTGTACGTGCTGTGCACCATCGGCCTTAACTCTTCTATGACGTTCTACGACGCCATGCTGCCCGACATTACCACCGACGAGCGCATGGACGCCGTGTCCAGCTCGGGCTATGCCTGGGGCTACATCGGTTCCACCGTGCCGTTCGTCATCTGCCTGGCGCTCATCATGGGCGGCCCCGCTCTTGGCGTCCCCACCATGCTGGCAACGCGTCTGTCGTTTATCATCACTGGTGCCTGGTGGCTCATCTTTACCCTGCCGCTCATTCGCACCTATAAGCAAAAGTACGGTCGCGAGCGCGGTCCCGAGGACACTATCGGCCACATCGTGGGCGGTGTGTTCTCCGAGGTCGGACACACCATGCGCGAGATCGCCCACAACAAGACCGTGCTGGTCTACATGATCGCGTTCTTCTTCTATATCGACGGTGTGCACACGGTCATTTCCATGGCTACCAGCTACGGCTCGGCTTTGGGCATCGATTCGACCCAGTTGGTCCTGGCGCTGCTCGTCACGCAGTTCGTGGCCTTTCCGTCCGCCATCATCTACGGCAAGCTCGCCGGACGCGTGGGCACGCTCAACATGATCTTGGTGGCAGTCGCCGCCTATATGGGCATTGTGCTGTTCGCCGCGTTCTTCCTAAAGACCGCCTTTGAGTTTTGGGTGCTTGCCATTATGGTCGGCCTGTTCCAGGGCGGCGTGCAGGCGCTCAGCCGTAGCTACTTTGGCCGCATTATCCCCAAGGAAAAGTCCAACGAGTACTACGGCTTCTTTGACATCTTTGGTCGTTATGCAAGCGTTATGGGCACCTTCCTGGTGT
Organism: uncultured Collinsella sp.; assembly: GCA_902489945.1. Taxonomy (GTDB): domain Bacteria; phylum Actinomycetota; class Coriobacteriia; order Coriobacteriales; family Coriobacteriaceae; genus Collinsella. Next base: position 4,441 of record CABUBZ010000008.1, on the reverse strand, counting down.
CGGTCGTCACCTCGCTGACCGGCAACCCGTCGCTGGGCGTCCTTTCCATTGGCGTGCTGCTGATCGTTGGCTTTATGCTGCTGGTCCGCCTGTCCCGCATGACTCGGGCGGCAGAGCATGCCGCATAGGAGCGAGCGGCTATTGTGCCTGTCCACGGTACTCTTTTGGGGTTATCCGCAATAAACATTGCGACTTGCGAGCAATGATTTGCCCAAGTGGGTATGATGGAATCAGCTAGGTCGCGGGGCGTCGCCTGTGTTTGGCGGCGTCCCGTTTTTGTGTTGCAGGGAGGGAAGGCATGAACGCCACGGTTGTGATTCCAACATATTGGGCAGACGACGAGGCCCATGCAAACGCTCCCGGCGTCTATGACCACTCGACGAAGCTCAACGCCACCAATCCCGAGCTCGACCGCTGCCTGGCCTCGCTCGAGCAGGTGCGCGACATTCCGAGGATTATCCTTTTGGTGGTCTGCCCCATCTCGGTCACGGCAGATGTGTCGAAGCGCGTCCACGAAATCGTCGACGCGCACCCTGCGCTCAAGGTCACCGTGGTTACCAACAACCAGGCATCGCGTATCGCCGACCGTGTGGCGCAGATTGCCCCCAAGGGCTCGGGCGAGTGCGTGAGTCTGCGCGGATACGGCGCCATTCGCAATATGGGGCTTGCCTGCGCTGCGGTGCTCGGCCACGATGCCGTTGTCTTTTTGGATGACGACGAGACCGTTATCGATGCCGACTTTATGAAGCGCGCGACCTATGCACTGGGCCAGCAGACGCGTCAAGGCCTGCCGATTTTGGTTAAGAGCGGTTACTTTTACGATCGAGACGGATCGCCGTTGGCGCCCACAGACAAGGTGGGCATTTGCCATCGTTGGTGGACCAAACGCATCGAGTTTAATCGCTGGATGAAAAAGGCGCTCTCGGGCACCCGTATTTCGCGTTCAAACTACGTGTGCGGCGGCCTTGTGGCGCTTCATGCCCGCGCCTTTACCCGTGTGGCGTTTGACCCGTTTATCACCCGAGGCGAGGACTTGGATTACCTCTTTAACATGCGCATGTTTGGCTACGACGTGTGGTTCGATAACGAGTGGACCGTGCGCCATCTGCCTCCGGAGTCCGAAAAGCGCTCACCGCGCTTTATGCAGGATGTATACCGTTGGTACTACGAACGGGCCAAGTTGACATTCGCCGCGCATCAAAAGGAGCTCATTCCCGTTACGGCGGCATCGCTCATGCCCTACCCGGGCCCGTGGATTTCGCGCGAGCTCGACGACCGCGTGCGCAAGACCGCTATGGTCCGCAGCGTGTTTACCCGCGAGCATGAGGGCTACCTGCGCATCTGGCGCCATGGTATCGACGAGGCAAAGGCCTATGCGCGCCAAAACGCTGCAAGCTACCTGCGTTTCCAGAGCTTTTGGCCCAAGATCATGGACGGGCTTTGGCGTGACGCACAACTGATCAGTATCCTGGAGGGGGCCGAATGATCGACCGCCGCGCCCAGCGCGATAGTTCAATATCAATCTTTCGCATCATTGCCGTTGCCTGCGCCATTTGTGTGCTGGTGTACTTTATTTTTGCCTTGGTGACCGGTATCGAGCCGATCGCCACGGTGATTGCCTGCGCGCTGCTGTGCATCTTTCTGTGCATCTTTATCTTTTTGACGCTCGATCCCGATTCGGTGCGCTCCCAGTACACCGAGGAGACGCTCTCGGTGGCCTCGGCCATGCTCGAGGACATTAAGGGCGGTCTGACGCAGGAGTCGGCGCGTTTGGTGTGCCGGCGCATTTTGCCCGAGACGCGCGCCATGACGGTGGCCATCACCGACGAGGACAACGTGCTTGCCTGCGCGGGCGAGTTTGAGGAAAAACTGCTGCCCGATACTCCCATCCACACGCTTGCCACACGCTACGTTATCGAACATGGCATCGTGCAGTCGTTCAACCGTATGGTGGATGTCGTGGGCTCGGACGGCTCGCACAACCAAGTCCCCGCCGGCATTATCGCCCCCATCAAGGTGGGCGATCGTACCGTCGGCACGCTCAAGTTCTACTACAAGACCCCGCGCGCCGTCGACCGTACCCAGTATGCGCTTGCCTCGGGCTTTGCCGAGATCTTGTCCACGCAGCTCGCCATCCACGAGCTCGAGGTGCAAAAGGAACTCACGGCGCGCGCCGAGGTGCGTGCGCTGCAGGCGCAGATTAACCCGCACTTCCTGTTCAACACGCTGAACACCATTGCATCGTTTACGCGCACCGACCCGCTGCGGGCCCGCGAACTGCTTCGTGAGTTCTCATCGTTCTATCGTGCCACGCTCGACAACTCGGGATCGCTTATTCCGGTCTCGCGCGAGGTCGCACAGACCAAGCGCTACCTTACCTTTGAGAAGGCCCGCTTTGGCGAGGATCGCGTGCTTGCGACGTTCGATGTGTCCGAGGACGTGGAAGATACGCTGGTGCCGGCGTTCGTGATCCAGCCGATTGTCGAGAACGCCGTGCGTCATGGTATGGGCGATGACGACGCCCTGAGGATCGACGTGACCGTTCACCAAGACGGCGAGGATGCAATCTTGATTGCCGTGGCCGATAATGGCGTGGGCATGGATGAGGGTACCGCCGCCAGACTGTTTGACGAGCGTTCTGCCCGTCCCGACGCCAGCTCTCCCCAGGGTGGCGGCGCCGGTGTGGCCATGCACAATATTTCGGAGCGCATCCATCGCTTTTATGGGCCGCACTCCTATACGCGTGTCGAATCGGCGCCGGGCAAGGGCACCAAAGTGCTCCTTCATCTTGATTTGTCAGAGAGCATCTTTGACATTCAAGAGTAAAATAAAAGGCTACGGGCTCAACGTCATGCGACGGATGCCCGGCGTAGTTAGTTGACGAAAGGTTTTATCCCTATGCTGCGTGCGATGATTGTGGATGATGAGGCGCCGGCTCGCTCGGAGCTTCGCTTCCTGCTCGAGCAAACGGGCAAGATCGGCACGATCACTGAGGCGTCGAGCGTCCGCTCCGCCATCGAGATGCTTATGGAAAGTCGCGTAGATGTCGTGTTTCTCGATATCTCGATGCCCGGTGCCTCGGGCCTGCAACTTGCCGAGGCGCTGCATAAGCTCAAAAATCCGCCGGCGATCGTGTTTGTGACTGCGTATAGTGACCATGCGGTCGAGGCATTCGACGTGGATGCCGTCGATTATCTGATGAAGCCGGTCGAGGAAGCTCGCTTGGATCGCGCGATCGAGAAGGTCATGCAACGCACCAAGCCGGTTACGGACAGCAAGGTGACCATCGAGCGTATCCCGGTGGAAAAGGGCGGCCGCAAGGTGCTCATTCCCGTGGACGACATTCGCTTTATCATGGCCAAGGACGATTACTCCTGCATCTATACCGTCGATGATCGCTTTTTGTCGACGACCTCGCTGGCGCAGTTTGAGGCCAAGCTCTGCGACTTTGGCTTCTTCCGTGTTCACCGCCGCTATATCGTCAACTTGGCGTGCGTCACGGATGTGGAGACGGTGCCCTCGGGCGCCATCCAGCTGGGCATTACGGGCGTCGACGAACGCGTGCCGGTTTCGCGCCGCCGCGTCGTGCCGCTTAAGAAGGCCCTGAGTCTCTAGCACACTGGCCCCGCAGCCCTGTAGACCTATCGTCTGCGGAGCCGTGGGGCCTTTTTGTATGTATCTGCCGAATCGTTTTTTTGCGGAAGGGATCCCATGAACAGTGCAAGCGCCAAGCGTATCGACATCATCTCGGACACCCACGGCTATTTATCGCCTGCGCTCTTGGATGAGCTTGAGGGCGCGGATCTGATTATCCATGCCGGTGACCTTACGTCGGAGATGGACTACGAGCACCTATGCACTATCGCCCCCGTGCGGGCCGTACTGGGCAACAACGATTACTACCGCGACTACGGCCCCGATGTAGACCGTCTTGCGCTCTTTACCTACGAAGGCCTCAAATTCGCCGTAGCCCACTACCGCGAAGACCTTCCGGTGGGATCCGTAGACGTAGCCATCAACGGCCACACCCACGTAACCAAAGAAGCCCAAGTGGGCCGTTGCTTAGTCCTCAACCCGGGCAGCGCCAGCTACCCCAGAGGCACCCGAGGCCCCACCATGGCCAGAATGCTAGTAAAAGACGGCAAGATCCTAAGCACTAAGTTTATTGACCTAGAGTAATCACAACAAAAACGGGGGATGCAGATGCGTCCCCCGCTTCCATTTGAGCCAAAGGCGGAAGTTCAACAAGATCCATCAGACCAACCCCGCCGAGGAGCATGCGGGCTAGCCGCGCAGCGGCGCACGCCCGCAAAACTGATTGAACAATGTGACGGCAGGGAGGGTCTCCGGGGCTGAGGGCGGGGGTTAAGTTTGTCGCGAGTTCCGCACGCAAAGGAAAGCACTTAATGTGCTTTCCGTCTTGCGCAGGACTGTAGAGCAG
>CABUBZ010000007.1 GCA_902489945.1 uncultured Collinsella sp. | reverse complement strand
CTTATCATCGGCGGCGCCATGGCCTATACCTTCAAGGCCGCCCAGGGCTTTGCCCGCAAGTGCGGTGTGGCTGCCGAGGACCTGGTCCGTCGCGAGGACACTGACAGTCGCGAGTATGTGTTCGCCGAGAAGAACATTCCCTCCGCACCGGCTACGCCGATTCTGACCGCTCTGTGCGAGAAGACCATCGCCGGCCTGCAGTGGCCCAACTACCGTAGTCAGCGCTGGGGCCACGAGCACGCCACGTTCGTGCGTCCGGTCCGTTGGATCTGCTGCCTTTTGGGCGAGGATGTTGTTCCCGTGTCGTTTGCCGACGTGACGAGTGGCAACACCACGCGTGGTCATCGCGTACTTGGCCCTGGTGACCATGTGGTTGCCAGCCCCGCCGTTTACGAGCAGGTGCTCGAGGACGCCGGCGTGCTTTCTGCCGAGCGTCGTCGCGAGGCCATCCTCGCCGGTATCGCTGAGGTCGAGGCTGCCCGTCCCGGCTGCCATGTCGACACGCCCAAGAAGGTCTTTGAGGAGGTTATCAACCTCTGCGAGTGGCCGACGGTGCTCGTCGGTACTTTCGATGAGGAGTTCCTCAAGGTTCCGCACGAGATCATCTGCGAGTCCATGCTCACCAACCAGCGCTACTTCCCGATCTATGACGGCGAGGGCAAGTTGACGCGTGAGTTCGTGGTCGTCTCCAACAGCAAGCCCGAGAACGCCGAGCGCGTGATCGACGGCAACGAGCGCGTCGTGCGCGCCCGTCTGGACGACGCAAAGTTCTTCTACGAGGAGGACCTGAAGATCTCCCTCGACGAGTTCCGTGAGCGTCTGGCCAAGGTTGCCTTCCAGGAGAAGCTCGGTAGCGTGCTCGCCAAGTCCGAGCGCATCGAGCAGCTCGCGCTCGCTATCGCCCGCGAGGCTCACCTGGGCGCCCATCTTGCCGCCGACGCTGCTCGCGCCGCGCACCTGTGCAAGGCCGACCTGGTGTCCAACGCCGTCGTCGAGTTCACGAGCCAGCAGGGCGTGATGGGCGGTTATTATGCCTTCGCGATGGGGGAGAACGACGAGGTCGCCCACGCCATTCGCGATCATTATCGTCCCCGCTTTGCCGGTGACGAGTTGCCCGAGGGCACCGCTGGCTGCATCGTGGCCTGCGCCGACAAGCTCGATACCATCGCCGGTATCTTTGCCATCGGCGAGCCCCCGACTGGCTCTTCGGACCCCTACGCGCTGCGTCGCGCCGCCATCGGCATCATCAACATCCTGCGCGACCGTCTGCCGATCGATCCCACGTCGCTTATCGACTTTGCCCTTGAGCTCTATAGCGAGCAGGGTATCGAGTTCGACGCCGCCGAGGTCGCTCAGCAGGTTCGCGACTTCTTCCACGGCCGTCTGGTGAGCATGGCCCGCGACGAAAAGATCCCGGCCGATACCGTTGCCGCCGTCTCCGCGGTGCACATCATCGCCCCGTCCGTCTTCTTCGCCCGCTGCGCCGCCCTCGACGAGGCCCGCAAGAACGACGCTGAGACGTTCGATAACCTGGCCACCGCCTATGCCCGCGCCGCGCATATCTCCAAGCCCGAGCTGGGCGCGGAGTACGACCGCAGCCTGATGGGCGAGGCCGAGCTCGCGCTTGCCGATGCCTCTGAGGCCGCTCAGACCGCTGTCGATGCCGCCCTTGCTGCCGAGGATTACCCGGCCGCATTTGCCGCCCTTGCCGCTCTGCGCGCGCCCATCGACCGCTTCTTCGACGAGGTCATGGTCATGGACAAGGACGAGCAGCTTCGCGATAATCGCCTTAAGCTGCTCAACCGCTTCGAGGTCGTTTTCTCCGGCATCGCAAACATCGGTGAGCTTGCTCGCAAAAAGTAAGCCAGCCTGCGCATAAGCGCAAAAGGAGCCCCGCATGGATTGCCCGGTCACCGCTCGTCCCACCGTTATCGTTATCTCCGACTCGCTCGGTGATACCGCTTGTGAGGTGGTGCTTGCGGCGTCCGGGCAATTTGATGAAGGGGCTTTTTGTGTTTTGCGCCTGCCTAAGGTGACTTCTGTGGAGCAGGTCAAGTCATTTGTGGGGCCGCGCGTCGATGCCGACCATCGCGATATCGCCGTGTTCCATACCATCGTCGACCCGGCGCTACGTGCTCGTGTGCTCGATTACCTGGGCATGCTGCATATTCGCTCGGTCGACCTGATCGGCCCGACGCTCGCCGTGCTGTCGTCGCTCATCGGTGTACCGCCCAAGGGCGTCGCGGGCGTGATTCACAAGACCGATGACCGCTATTTCCATCGTATCGAGGCCATGGAGTATTTCGTTGAGCACGATGACGGGCGCGGCTGCGACGATCTGTCGGGTGCCGATATCGTGCTGCTGGGCGTATCGCGCACGTCCAAGACGCCGCTGTCGATGTTTTTGGCCTTTCAAGGTTACAAGGTTGCCAATGTTCCGTTGGCGCACGGTATGGAGCCGCCCAAGTCGATTTACGAGGTCGATCCGTTGCGGTTGTTCGGTCTGATTTCGACCGTCGATGTGATTTCCGAGATTCGCGATAGCCGCCTGGGCGACGACTATGCCCGCGCCGTCGCCGGCTCTTATGCCGAGCCCGAGAGCGTGCGCGGCGAGCTCGAGGAGGCTCGTGCCCTCATGAAACGTCTGGGTTGCTTTGTGGTGCGCACGGACGGCAAGGCGATCGAGGAGAGCGCTGCCGAGATCATTAGCCACTTGGAGGAAATCCAAGAAGCTCGCGCCCGCCGTGCCGCCCGCCGTGCCCAGCAAAGTTAACTCATGTCAGTAGCTAAAAATGCACTGTCTCTAAAAGACTACCTAAAAATAATGCACGATATTGGTAAAGCGATTTAGCAACAAACTTGCATTTGACCTGCAATTTTCTTGCAGTGGTATCTTCATAAGGTAACCACCTTTACCTACCGTTTACCGCCATATTCACCTCGTTTACCAAACCGCGCATCCTCTTCTCATGTCGGCATAAAGCCCGCCGTATAGTTCCCTCACGGCCCGTAACCGGCGGGTCGATTCGTTACCACGGTCGTGTGCGTAAGCGCATGGAAGGGGAAGTATCGTGAGCGATTGCAAGAGGGTTTACCGTTTTGGAACCGACGCCCAGGGCACCTGTGTCACCGAGGGCGACAAGTCCATGAACTTCGTGCTTGGCGGCAAGGGCGCAAACCTTGCCGAGATGAGCCGCATCGGCCTGCCGGTTCCCGGTGGTTTTACCATTACCTGCCAGACTTGCGTCGAGTACTCCGGTGCCGGCAACGTCTGGCCCGAAGGCGCGCTCGATGAGATCGTTGCCGCCGAGGCGGACCTCGAGGCCCGCTGCGGCAAGAAGCTCGGTGACGCCTCCGACCCGCTGCTCGTGTCGGTTCGCTCGGGCGCTCCGTTCTCCATGCCCGGCATGATGGATACGGTCCTCAACCTGGGCCTCAACGACGACTCCGTTCAGGGGCTCATCGCCCAGACGCAAAATCCGCGTTTTGCTTGGGATAGCTACCGCCGCTTTATTCAGATGTTCTCCAACGTCGTTATGGGCGTTGACGCCGACCTGTTCGAGAACGCGCTGACCCAGGCACGCCTGGTCGCCGGCGTCCGCGTCGACTCCGAGCTTTCGGCCGAGGATCTGCAGGAGCTCGTCGAGACCTTTAAGGGCATCTTCTCCGAGAACGTCGATGCCTTCCTGTATCCCGAGCTCGAGGTCACCGGCGGCAAGCCCGTTTTCCCGCACGACCCGGAGCTTCAGCTACGCCTTGCAATCCAGGCCGTCTTTGGCAGCTGGATGAACGAGCGTGCCTGCATCTACCGCAAGCAGCATGGTATTTCCGACGAGCTCGGCACCGCCGTCAACGTGCAGGCCATGGCCTTTGGCAACAAGGGCGAGACCTCTGCGACGGGCGTCGCCTTTACGCGTAATCCGGCCGACGGCACCAAAGAGTTCTACGGTGACTTTTTGGTTAATGCCCAGGGCGAGGACGTCGTCGCCGGCATCCGCAACACCGAGCCCATTGCCGACCTCAAGACCACCCCGGGCCTCGAGTCTGCAGGTGAGGAGCTCGAGCGCGTGTTCCTGACGCTCGAGGACCATTACCGCGATATGTGCGATATCGAGTTCACCATCGAGCAGGGCAAGCTCTGGATGCTCCAGACACGCGTGGGTAAACGAACTGCCACCGCCGCCCTGCGCATCGCCATCGAAATGGTCGAGGAAGGCCTGATCACCCGCGAAGAGGCCGTGAGCCGTATCGATCCCGCGCAACTCGACCAGCTCCTGCACCCGCAGTTTGACGCTTCCAAGAGGTACGAGGCGCTGGCCAGCGGTCTGAACGCCAGCCCCGGTGCCGCCGTGGGTGAGGTTGTGTTCTCGAGTGATGACGCCGTCGCGCGCGCCAACGAGGGCCACAAGGTCATTCTGGTTCGTTGGGAGACCAACCCCGACGACCTGAAGGGTATGGTTGCCGCCGAGGGCATTCTGACCAGCCACGGAGGAAAGACGAGCCATGCCGCCGTTATCGCTCGCGGCATGGGTACGCCCTGCGTCTGCGGCGTTGAGCGCTTCCACATCGACGCTGCTGAGAAGGTCGTGCGTATCGAGGGCAGTGACCGCGTGCTGCGCGAGGGCGATGTCATCTCCATCGACGGCACCCAGGGTATCGTCGTTGACGGCGCCGTTGACCTAGTCTCCGCCGAGCTCACCGGCGACCTGGACACCATCCTGTCCTGGGCCGACGAGATTCGCCTGGACGAGACCGGCGGCCATGCCAACCATGTGCGCGTCAACGCCGACAATCCCGAGGATGCCGAGCTTGCGCTCGAGTTTGGCGCCGAGGCCATCGGCCTGTGCCGCACCGAGCACATGTTCCTGGGCGACCGCAAGAACATCATCCAGAGCTTTATCCTGTCTGACGATGAGGCCGTGAAGCAGCAGGCCCTGGCCGACCTGCTCAAGGTTCAGACCGAGGACTTCCTGGCGATGTTCAAGACCATGTCCGGTCGCGATGTGGTCGTCCGCCTGCTCGATCCGCCGCTTCATGAGTTCCTGGATAATCCTCGCGAGCTCGAGGTCGCCATCACCAAGAAGGAAGCCGCTGGCGCCAGCGAGAAAGAGCTTGCCGTCCTGCGCGCCCGCCTGCGTCGTATCGACGGCATGGTCGAGTCCAACCCGATGCTCGGCCTACGCGGTGTGCGCCTGTCCGTCGTCTTTAGCGATCTGCCGCTCATGCAGGTTCGCGCCGTTGCCACGGCTGCTGCCCGTCTTATCAAGGAAGGCGTCGATCCGCGCCCCGAGATCATGGTTCCGCTCGTTTCCATCACGGCCGAGCATGTCCAGACCCGCGAGGTTATCGAATGCGTGATCGCCGAGGTTTCTGACGAAGAGGGCGTCGAGCTCAATATTCCCGTGGGCACGATGCTCGAGCTGCCGCGCGCCTGCATGGTCGCTGACGAGATCGCCCATCACGCAGACTTCTTCTGCTTTGGCACCAACGACCTCACCCAGACGACCTTCGGTTTCTCGCGTGACGACGCCGAGGCTAAGTTCATCCCGCTGTACATGCATAAGAAGATCTTGAAGGACAATCCCTTCGAGACCATCGACTCGGCGGTGCTCGAGCTGGTGCGCATGGCTGTCGAGAAGGGCCGAGCCACCAACCCCGAAATGCACTTTGGTGTGTGCGGCGAGCACGGCGGCGACCCCAAGTCCATCAAGGGCCTGTTTAACGTGGCCGACGTGGACTACGTGTCCTGCTCGCCCTACCGCGTGCCCCTCGCACGCCTGGCTGCCGCCCAGGCCAAGCTCGAGGCGAAGCGCTCCGCGTAACGTTTTGGGTTCAGACGCCTAGCGTAGCCCCCCTCATGCCGCCCGTCTCATTTCGTGAGGCGGGCGGTTATCATGTGCTGGTTTTGTCTTTTTGTCTGCGTAAAAAATTGTTCTTGCAGCAGAAACCCGCGCGTGTATACTCGAATACGTTTGTTCAACTACGTGCCGGCCAAGGTGGTACGGCACCTCTAGAAGAGTAAGGAATTGCACATGGATTACATCCGCGCAATCGAGCGTCAGCAGATCCGCGAGGACATTCCTCAGGTTCGCGTCGCCGACAACGTCAAGGTTCACTACCGCATTAAGGAAGGCGACCGCGAGCGTATCCAGGTCTTCCAGGGCGACGTCATCCGCATGGCCGGCGCCGGTGCCCGCGAGACCTTCACCGTCCGCAAGATGTCCTTCGGTGTCGGTGTTGAGCGTACCTTCCCGCTTCACAGCCCCAAGATCGCCAAGCTCGAGGTCGTTCGTCATGGTCGCGTCCGTCGCGCCAAGCTGTACTACCTCCGCGACAAGGTGGGCAAGGCTGCTCGCATCCCCGAGAAGCGCTAAGAAGATCGCAGCGTCTGTCCACTCGTTTGGACACAAGGGTCACCTTCGGGTGGCCCTTCTTTTTATCTGATTTGCATGCAAGGAGGGCCGGGTATGGCCAACATGACGAGCTCGGTTTCGGCATCGCAGGTTGCCGGTGAGTTGGCGAGCGCCACGTTTGAGGAGATTCCCTCCCTCGTGGAGCATTATCGCGAGGACCCGCGCCGGCAGGTGATCAAGGCTTGTGAACGCGCCCTCAAACGCCATGCCAAAGAGCTTGCCGAGCGCGAGCGCGTCAATGGCATGTACGAGCTTATGCATGAGCTTGGCGGCGATGGGGTGGTCGTTGGTGTCGACGAGGTGGGTCGCGGATCGGTGGCCGGTCCCCTGACGGTGTGTGCCGTGTGCCTTCCCATGGAGCCGCGCGTCTGGGGCATCAACGATTCCAAAAAGCTCACGCCCGCGCGCCGCGAGTTGCTCTCTGTGAAGATTGCCGAGGTGGCGACGGCGATCGGTTTTTGCCATATCGCGCCTAAGGATATCGATGAGATGGGCATGGCCCGCGCCATTCGCGCTGCCGTCACGGGCGCCGTGGCCGATACGGGGCTTGAACCCGACTGCGTCCTCATGGATGGCAACCCCTTGGGCGCTGTTCCTAACGAGCGCGATGTGGTGAAAGGCGATGCCAAGATCGCCTGTATCGCCGCGGCGTCCATCATGGCCAAGGTCACGCGTGACGAGATGATGGTCGAGTACGACGCCGAGTACCCCGAGTACCATCTGGCCGAGTCGAAGGGCTATGCAAGCCCCGAGCATATCGAGGCCATTCGCAAACATGGACTTTGTCCGCTGCACCGCGTGAGCTTTTGCGGAAACTTTCTGCAGACTGAGCGCCTTTTCTAGGTCAATTGTGGAGACAGGGACCCCTGGGGTTTTATAAACCTGCTGGTAGCGGGCCGTATGCAACACCATTGTTGCGTACGGCCCGTTTTTTGACGGCATTTGGTCAGCTTTTGGTTTGCTTCCGGTACTTACCCGCATGAAAGGTGCCCTCATCATCGGGGCAATGCAGTGTGCGGGAAAGGAGACCCCATGAGTGCCGCAAGCAAAAAGAGCAAGACGCAGCAGCTCAAGGAGCGTTGGGAAAACGGCGAACTCGACTCCGGGGCGATGACGCCCGAGTTTATCAAGGGACTCAGTCCCCGCGAGCTGGGCATGCTGGGCGAGCTGATCACCATCGACTACTTTAACGAGCGCGGCTACACCTTGCTGGAGCAGGGTTATCGTTGCACCGAGGGCGAGGCCGATCTGGTGCTGCTCGATGAGCTCGACGATGTCGTGGTGATGGCCGAGGTCAAGACCAGACGCGTTTCGCTGGATTGCACCACGCGGGTCTTTCCCGAGGAGGCCGTGGACGCCCAAAAGCAACGCCGCTACCGCCGCATCGCAAGTTGCTATCTCATGGAGCATTATCCGCTCAAGGCGATTCGCTTCGATGCTGTGGGTGTCACCATCCGCGGCGGGCATATCGCCGAGATCGAGCATCAGTACAACGCGTTCGATTGGCAGGTGTCGTGATGGCGTTCGAGACGTTTGCCGTTCACGCGGCCTGCATCCGCGGCGTCGAGGCGATTCACGTCACGGTCGAGGTCTCGCTTGCCGGTGGCGTTCCGGGCATCCAGATGCTCGGCATTCCGAGTATGGAGGTGATGGAGTCACGCGGTCGTATTCGCTGCGCGATGCGCTCCGCCGGGTTCGAGATCCCGCGCTCGGGCATTACCGTTAACCTGGCACCCGGCGATATCCGCAAGACCGGTAGCGGCTTTGACCTGCCCATCGCCATCGCGGTTCTAGCGGCCGATGGGCAGATTCCCCGTGACAACCTCGATCGCTGCCTTATCGCAGGTGAGCTTGGTCTGGACGGTACGGTGCTTCCCGTCAAGGGCGAGGTGGCGTTTCAGCTATTGGCTCGCGACATGGGGCTGTCTTTTATCGCCGGCAGGTCCGACCAGCATGTGCCACTCGCGGGCGTAGATTGCGGCTTTATCGACCATCTGTCTCAGCTTGCTCACGGCATGGGCGATGCCGCACGGCACTACTTGGATTCCGAGGGTGTCGAGGCGACCTTTGAGCCCGAGCTCGACTATGCAGACGTGCTGGGGCAGGAAGTCGCTAAACGCGGCATGGCGCTTGCGGCGGCAGGAGAACTCGGCTTGCTCATGATCGGGTCTCCGGGATCGGGCAAGACGATGCTTGCACGCCGTATGACCGGCATCCTGCCCGAGCTTTCCGTTGAGGATCAGCAGGAGGCACTGTGCATCCATTCGGTTTTGGGTGAGAACATTGATGGCTTGTTGGCGGGGCACCGCCCCTTCCGCAGTCCCCACCACAGTATTTCGACCGCAGGCCTTATCGGCGGCGGGCGCCCGGTGCACCCGGGTGAGATCAGCCTTGCTCATGGCGGCGTGCTCTTTTTGGACGAGCTTGCCGAGTTTCCCACTGGCGTGCTGCAGACGCTGCGTCAGCCCATCGAGCGCGGCTACGTGAGGATCGTACGCGTCGACGGGGCTTTTACCTTCCCGTCGCGCTTTCAGCTGCTGGCTGCGAGCAATCCCTGCCCCTGCGGCTTTTTGGGCGATCGCGAGGTGCCGTGTCGCTGCTCGGCGGCGATGGTCGAGCGCTATCGGTCTAAACTGCGCGGTCCTTTGGCCGACCGTATCGACATGATGATCGATGTGACCCGTCCCGACCCTCAAGTGATTATCGAGGGTGCGGAGGGCATGTCGTCGGCCGAGTTACGTGACTACGTTGTGCGCGGTCGCGCCTTTCGCGCTTGGCGCGAATCCCGCATGGACGATGCGGATGCCGAGGCCGAGGATGACGAGACTCGGTCCATTGACGGCGTCGTTTCGACCTTTGAGCTCGATGATGCGGCGGAGAAGTGTGTGCTCGGCCTGTCGAAGCGCACGCATCTCACAGGGCGTGGCATCGTGCGCCTTGTTCGCATTGCGCGCACGATCGCAGATGTCGCCGAGAGCGAGCAGGTGACGCAGGACCACGTGCTCGAGGCGGCGATGTACCAGGGAAGGAGGGACCAATGATGGCTGAGGGGACCTTCGAGCTGCATCCAGGTGACGCGTTGTATCCCGAGACCGTTTTGGAGCTTTCTGATGTACCTCAGACGCTCTATGTGCGCGGCAACCCCGAGGCGCTTTCGACGCCCGCGCTCTCCATCATCGGTGCGCGAAAGGCCTCGCCGTATGGTCTTGCCGTGGCAGAGCTTGCGGCGAAGGTGGCGGTTGAGGCGGGAGTGACGGTAGTTTCGGGCGGTGCGGTCGGTTGTGACCAGGCCTCGGGTTGGGCTGCGGTCAACGCCGGCGGCAAACACGTCGTGGTGCTGGGGACGGGCGCCGACGTGGTCTACCCGCGTTCGAGCGCGGGGCTTATTACGCGCACGCTCGATACGGGCGGCGCGGTCGTGTCGATCTCTCCGTGGGGCATGGGTCCGCGCAAGTTTGCCTTTCCGCGTCGCAATCGCGTGATCGCGGCCCTGTCGCAAGCCCTCTTTGTATCCGAGGCGGGTATGCCTTCCGGGACGTTTTCTACAGCCGAGGCTGCTATGGATTTGGGGCGCGAACTTCTTGCCGTGCCGGGGTCGATCCTATCGCCCGAGTCGCGTGGCACGAATTACCTCATTGCGAACGGTGCCTGCTGCATTGTCGACGAGGAGTCCATCGAGATGGCTATCTCTCGCATATACGGCACCCTGCGCTACTCGCGCCCCGATGCTCCCGGCATTGCCGACCTGAATCCAACACAGCAGACCGTGATGCATGCGCTCATCGCCTCTCCGCTCAAGGTCGACGACATCGCGGCGCTCGTCTCACTCGATGCTGTCGGCGTACTCAAACTCTTGGGTTCGCTTGAACTCGAGGGCCTTATCGAGCGCATGATGGATGGAAGGTATGCGCCCTCCAAGTTTGCCCTTCACGCCCAGACGCCCTTCGGTCACAATGGAAAACGTGTCAATTAGAAAGGTGTTTGCAGATGCAGTTCGATCAGGTGACGGTTATCGGTGGCGGTCTGGCGGGTTCGGAATGCGCGATCCAGCTGGCAGACCGCGGGTTTGCCGTAAAGCTGTGCGAGATGCGCCCCCAGGTGAGCTCCCCGGCTCACCATACCGATCACCTGGCAGAGCTCGTCTGCTCCAATTCGTTTAAGTCGACCCGTCCGGATTCCGCGGCTGGTTTGCTGAAGGCCGAGCTTGAGCGCATGGGTTCAGTCCTGCTCGACTGCGCCCATCGCGCGGCTGTTCCCGCCGGCGGCGCCTTGGCGGTCGATCGCGTCAAGTTTTCCGAGTTTGTCGAGGCCGAGGTTGCCGCCCGTCCCAATATCGAGGTCGTGCACGGCGAGGTCACGCAGATTCCCGAGGGTCACGTGGTCATTGCCGCGGGCCCGCTGTGTTCACCGGCGCTGAGCGAAGAGGTCATGAAGCTCGTCGGTGGCGACGCCCTTGCGTTCTTCGATGCCGCGGCGCCGATCGTTGATGCCTCCACGCTCGATATGGACGTGCTGTTCTCGCAGTCGCGCTACGAGGAGCAGGGGGGCGGCGACTATCTCAACGCTCCGCTCAACAAGGAGGAGTACGAGGCCTTTATCGAGGCGCTTACTACGGCCGACCGCGTGGTACTCAAAGACTTTGAGGGCGGCGATCTGTTCCAGGCCTGCCAGCCTGCCGAGGAAGTTGCGCGCACCGGCAAGGACGCCATTCGCTTTGGCGCCATGAAGCCCGTCGGCCTCACCGACCCGCGTACCGGACGTCGCCCCTGGGCGGCGATTCAGCTGCGTGCCGAAAACAAGGAGAAGACCGCCTATAACCTGGTGGGCTTCCAGACCAACTTGACCTTTGGCGAGCAGAAGCGCGTCTTCCATATGGTGCCGGGCCTGGAGAACGCTGAGTTCTTCCGCTACGGTGTCATGCACCGCAATACCTTTGTCGACGCCCCGCACGTGCTCGATGGCACCTTTGCCGTGCCCGGTACCGGTGTGCGCCTGGCCGGTCAGATCACCGGCACCGAGGGGTACATGGAAGCCGTGGCGACCGGTCTGCTCGCGGCACTCAACACCTATGCCGAGGCTATCGGTGCCGCGGGCGTCGAGTTGCCCCGCGTGGGCGCCCTGGGTGCGCTCGTGGGCTATGCGACCGATCCTGCCACCGTGGGCTATCAGCCCATGCATGTCAACTTTGGCCTGGTGCCGCCACTCGAGGATGGTAAGCGCCGCAGCAAGCGCGACCGCTACCAGGCCTATGCGGACCGTGCGCTCGAGGCCCTTGACGCCTATCTGGCTACTCGCCCCGATCTGTTTGGAGGCGACCGGTCATAGCCTTTGACCTGTACGACACCGTCGACTCGTTTATCGCCTATATCGCACGCGTCGAGGGACTTTCTCCCAACACGGTGACGGCCTATGGCTCGAGGCTGGAGCGCTTTGCTGCCTGGTGCGAACGCGAGGGCATCGACGCTCGCGCCGCCGACGTACGGACCGTTCGTTCCTATTTGGCCGAGCTGTCGCGTGGCCAGGTGGCGGCTCGGACCCTTGCGGCACACCTGTCTGCCATTCGCTCACTCTATCGGTGGATGGCTGTCGAGGGGATTGTCGAGGGCGATGCGGTCTCGGCGATCGCATCGCCCAAGCTGCCGCGCGACCTGCCGGGCGTCCTTACGACTCAACAGGTGGAGGCACTCCTCAAAGCCCCCGATACCTCAACACCCGCGGGACTGCGCGATGCGGCGATGCTCGAGTTGCTCTATGCCTCGGGTGCCCGCATCTCAGAGCTTGCGGCGCTCAATGTGGAATCCATCTCATGGTCCGAGCGCACGCTGCGCCTGTGGGGCAAGGGGAGCAAAGAACGTATCGTCCCCCTGTATCGTCGTGCGCTCGAGGTGACGCGTCTCTATATTGAGGAGGGGAGGCCGGTGTTGCTCGCTCAGGCAAAGCGCCGTGACCCCGCCACCGGGCCGCATCCGCTGCTTATATCGGCGCGCGGCAATCGCATGAGTGCCGCCATGCTCAGGCGGCGGTTCCATACGCTGGCGACGCTCGCCGGCATTCCGGCCGACATCGCCCCGCATGCGATGCGCCATACCTTTGCGACCGACTTGCTCGAGGGCGGTGCGGACCTGCGCTCGGTTCAAGAGCTGCTGGGCCATGCGAGCCTGTCCACGACGCAGATTTACACACATCTCACACCCGATCGGCTCAAACGTGCCGTGGCTCAAGCCCATCCCCGCGGCGAATAGTGGCTGGGACGTCCCGCGCCGCACCGAGGTGTGTGGTTTTGATTGCGGGTTGGCAGGAAGAAGCATTCCTGCTATCATTCATCGGGTTGCTTCACGGCAACATGTTTTTATCACGCACGCGCGGCTACTTCATACCGTGGTGCCCGGGCTTTGGTAGCACATGTCCGGGTTGGTTTTGGAGGATGACCCCGCGCGGAGGCAAACCACAGGAGGTTTAACATGGCTACCAAGATTAATATCCGCACCCTGCTCGAGGCCGGCTGCCACTTCGGTCACCAGACCCGTCGCTGGAACCCCAAGATGAAGCCGTTCATCTTCGGTGAGCGCAACGGCATCTATATCCTTGACCTCAAGCAGACCATCCTCGACGCCGACCAGGCCTACACCTTCGTCAAGAACGTCGCCAAGGGTGGCAACGTGCTGTTCGTCGGCACCAAGAAGCAGGCTCAGGAGGCCGTCAAGAACGCTGCTGAGCGCGCCAACATGCCTTACATCAACCAGCGTTGGCTCGGCGGTATGCTGACCAACTTCGTCACCATCCGCTCCCGCATCAACCGCATGGAGGAGCTCGAGGCCATGGTCGAGGACGGCCGCATGGCTGTTCTGCCCAAGAAGGAGCAGGCTGTGCTCGGCAAGGAGCTCACCAAGCTCCAGACCAACCTCGGCGGCGCCCGCGACATGAAGGGTCTGCCCCAGGCTCTCTTCGTCATCGACACCAAGCGCGAGGAGAACGCCATCAAGGAGGCTCAGCGCCTGAACATCCCCGTCGTCGCTCTGATCGACACCAACTCCGATCCCGACGAGGTCGAGTACGGCATCCCCTGCAACGATGACGCTATCTCCGCTGTCACCCTTATGTGCGAGCTCATGGCTGACGCCTGCCTCGCTGGCTCCGGCAAGGAGCAGGTCTCCGAGGCCGAGATGGCCGCTGAGCCCAAGGCCGAGTAAATCAGTCTTAGTTAATTCTTTTTCATCTCTTTGAAAGGAACCACAATGGCCCAGATTACCGCCGCTATGGTCAAGCAGCTCCGCGAGATGACCGACTCCCCGATGATGGAGTGCAAGAAGGCTCTCGTCGAGGCTGACGGCGACATGGACGCCGCTGTCGACGTTCTGCGTAAGAACGGCCTTGCCAAGGCTGCCAAGAAGGCTGGCCGTGAGACCAACGAGGGCGCTGTCGCCGCGTTCGTCTCCGAGGATGGCAAGACCGGCGCTCTGCTCGAGCTCTCCTGCGAGACCGACTTCGTTGGCTCCAACGCCAAGTTCACCGGCTTTGCTTCCAAGGTCGCTGAGGTTGTCGCTACCACCGAGCCTGCTGACGTCGACGCTCTGCTCGAGAAGCAGATGGGCGAGGAGACCGTTTCCTCCGAGCTCACCGAGATGATTCACATCATGGGCGAGAACATGAAGATCTCCCGCTTCGCTGCCCGCAAGGCCGAGAACGGCGCGCTCGCTTCTTACATCCACATGGGTGGTAAGATCGGCGTTCTCGTCGAGTTCGCCTTCGAGAAGGCCGAGACCGCTCAGGCTGAGTCCTTCAAGACCTTCGCTCACGACGTTGCCCTTCAGGTTGCTGCCGTCGCCCCGATCTGCGCTACCCGCGATCAGGTTCCTGCCGAGACCGTCGAGCACGAGAAGCAGATCTACATGGCCCAGGCTGCCGAGTCCGGCAAGCCCGAGGCTATCCAGGAGAAGATGGCTGTCGGCCGTCTGGAGAAGTTCTACAAGCAGTCCGTGCTCACCGAGCAGGAGTTCATCAAGGACAGCTCCCTCACTATCAAGAAGTACGCTGAGCAGGTCTCCAAGGAGCTCGGCGACACCATTACCGTCGTTGCCTTTGACCGTCTGGTCCGTGGCGAGTAAATAAGCTCTTGTAGCTGGTAATGAGCAGGCTGTGGGTTTTACTCACAGCCTGCTTTTTCATGGCTCTTATCAGAGCCTTTGATATCATATTGAAAGTCTAATTAAAGGAGGATCGCTTTGTCCGACATCCGATATAAACGCGTGCTTCTTAAGCTTTCCGGCGAAGCACTGATGGGCGACGGCCAATATGGCATCGACCCCAAGGTTACCGACCATCTTGCCAAGCAGGTCAAGGAGCTGCTCGCCGTTGGCCATGAGGTCGGCGTCGTTGTCGGCGGCGGCAATATTTTCCGCGGCATGGCCGGCGCTGCCGGTGGCATGGAGCGTGCTCAGGCCGACTACATGGGCATGCTGGCAACCGTTATGAACGCGCTCGCCCTGCAGGATGCCTTCGAGCATAACGATGTTCCCTGCCGCGTGATGAGCGCTATCCAGATGAACGAGATCTGCGAGCCCTATATTCGCCGTCGCGCCATCAACCACCTTTCCAAGGGTAATGTCGTTATTTTTGCCGCCGGTTCGGGTAATCCGTACTTTACGACCGACACCGCCGCGGCTCTTCGTGCGTGCGAGATCGGCGCCGAGATTCTGATTAAAGCCACCAAGGTTGACGGCATCTACGACAAGGATCCCGTCAAGTGCGCCGATGCCGTCCGTTTTGACAAGATTACTTATCACGAGGTTCTCGTTCGCGGCCTGCAGGTTATGGATTCCACAGCTACGGCCCTGTGCCAGGATAACCGTATGCCTATTTTGGTCCTCAACATCGATGGCGAGGACACCGTCAAACGCGCGCTCGCGGGTGAGCCCGTCGGCACGCTCGTCTATCAGGAGGATTAAGCATGGCAGAGAACATCACCGCCCATATGGACAAGTCGCTCGAGTCCCTCAAGCATAACTTCTCCAAGGTCCGTACCGGTCGCGCCAACGCCAACATTCTGTCCGACATCACCGTCGATTATTACGGTGTCCCCACGCCGGTCACGCAGGTTGCCGCCGTCAAGACCCCCGAGGCTCACATGCTGCTCATCGAGCCGTGGGACAAGGCCCTCATCAACGCTATCGTCAAGGCCATCGGCGCTTCCGATCTGGGTATTACCCCCAACTCCGATGGCACCGTCGTTCGTCTTCCGTTCCCGGCTCCCACTGAGGAGCGCCGTCGCGAGCTCGTCAAGGAGTGCCGCGAGTACGCCGAGCAGGCCAAGGTGTCTATCCGTAACATCCGTCGCGACTTCAACAACAAGCTCGAGCGCGATGAGGAGCTCACCGAGGACGATGTCCGTCGCGAGCAGGCCAAGGTCCAGAAGCACACCGATGAGTATGTCGCCAAGGTTGAGGAGCTTCTGAAGGAAAAAGAAGCCGAGGTCATGGAGATCTAAGGTGCAATACGACGAGCATAAACTGGTCGAGTACTTTGCCGACGCCCCTGTGGGCGTCGGTTTTTCCGACCTTGACCTCAATAACATTCCGCACCATATCTCGTGCATCATGGACGGCAACGGTCGTTGGGCCACATCGCGCGGTCTTGCACGCACCGAGGGCCACAAGGCGGGTATCGTCTCCCTTCGCGAGATTATTACCGCCTGCGTGCGTCTGGGCGTCGACGTGCTTTCGGCCTATGCGTTTTCTACCGAAAACTGGAACCGCCCGCAGCATGAGGTCAACGTCTTGATGCACCTGTTTGCCAAGACGTTTATCGACGAGCTGCCGCTTCTGAAGCGCGAAAACGTGCGCGTTGTCTTTTTGGGTGACATTTCCGCGCTGCCCAAGAAGACCCGCGACGTTTTTGAACGCGGTCTTGCCGAGTGCGCCGATCACACCGGTATGACGCTGGCGCTTGCCGTCAACTACGGCGCGCGTGCCGAGATTACCCGCGCTGTCCGTCAGATTGCACTCGACGCTGCCGCCGGTAAGATTGATCCTGCCGCAATTGATGACGACATGGTGGCTTCCCACCTCTATACCGCCGGCCTTCCCGATCCTGAGCTTGTGATTCGCACCTCTGGTGAGCTGCGCCTTTCGAACTATCTGCTGTGGCAGGTGGCTTATTCCGAATTCTACGTCACCGATACCTATTGGCCCGACTTTGATCGTTGGGGCCTTGTCGACGCCATTTTGGCCTATCAGGGCCGTGACCGTAGGTTTGGTGGTCTGAGCAAGACCGAGGAGGCTTAATCGTGTCCGATCGTCCCAAGGCATCTGCTCCCAAGACGCCTGTGCGCAAAGCTGCCACTGCGGGAGCGCCTGCAGCGAAGAGCGGCACCGGTTCGTGGCTGGCGGGCTTTATTACCCGTGCCGCCGCCGGTATCGTCTATGCCGTTGTCTTTATCCTGTGCCTGGTTTTGGGTATCGTGCCCACGGCCATCTTTGTTTCTGTCATGAGCGGTCTGTGCTGCTATGAGTTTTTCCGTATGACAAGGCTCGATGGCAAGATGGCTAACGAGCGCATGGGTATCGCTGCCGCCGTACTCTTTCCGCTGTCGGCGTTGGGCGATTCGATGTTGCTGAATGCCCTGCTTTTTGCCTTGATGCTCGCTGTGGGCATTTGGTATGTCTGGTCGCCGCGTACCCGCATCTCTGATGTGGCCGTGACGCTCATGGGTCCCATCTACACTGGCTTTATGCTGTCGGCTATCGTGCTGCTGCGCGATGCCGTGCCCGGTTTTGCCGGCGCCCTGCTTTCAGTGGGCGTTTGCGCGTCCCTTTGGGTCTCCGATTCGTTTGCCTACATCGTGGGCAGCCGTATCGGCACGCACAAGATGGTTCCCAAGATCTCTCCCAAAAAGAGCTGGGAGGGGTTTGCCGGCGGCATCTTGGGCTCGGTTTTGATTTGGCTCATCCTGTGGGCGACGCACTTCTACAAGCTCAGCCTGCCCTATGCGCTGCTGTGCGGCGTGGTCGTGTCCATTCTGGGCGTTATCGGCGACCTTATCGAGTCGCGCATCAAGCGCGGTGTGGGCGTCAAAGATTCCGGCAACCTTATCCCGGGCCACGGCGGAATGCTCGATCGTAGCGATTCGCTTATCTTCGGCTGCATCACCGCGCAGCTGTTGCTGATGATCGGAGGCGTGCTGTAATGTCCTTCCAGACGACGTATGGCCCCGATGGACGCCTTCGCGTTGCCATCCTGGGTTGTACGGGCTCTATCGGCACCCAGGCGCTCGATGTGTGCCGCCAGCATGCCGATCGCCTGCAGGTGACGGCGCTGTCCGTTAACTCCAGTACCTCCGAGCTCGTTGCCGCTGCCCGCGAGTTCTCGGTTCCGGCGGTTGCCGTGGCCGATGTCGATCATGGCGATGACGCCGTGCTGCAGGAGTTGCCCGAGGGAACGAAGCTCGGCGTTGGCGCGCAGGCGGTTTGCGAGCTCGCGCATCGCGACGATGTCGACTGCGTGCTTGTCGCTATTGTGGGCGCCGCCGGTCTCGAGGCGAGCCATGCGGCCTTGACCTCGAATAAGCGCCTTGCCCTTGCCAACAAGGAGTCCCTCGTCGTCGGTGGCGACTTGCTTATGCCGTTGGCACAACCGGGCCAGCTTATTCCGGTCGACTCTGAGCATTCCGCCATCTACCAGTGCTATCTGGGGGAGAACCCGCGCGAGGCCCACTGCATTTGGCTCACCTGCTCGGGCGGTCCGTTCTTTGGCCGCACGCGCGACGAGCTCGATCGCGTGACGCGTGCCGATGCCCTCGCGCATCCCACGTGGGCCATGGGTGCCAAGATCACCATTGACTCCGCCACCCTCATGAACAAGGGCCTGGAGCGCATTGAGGCCATGCATCTGTTTAACTGCGACCTCGATTTCATTAACGTGGTCGTGCAGCGTCAGTCCAAGATTCACTCTATGGTCGAGTTCGCCGATGGCTCCGTGATGGCGCATCTCGGTGCATCCGACATGCGTATTCCCATCCAGTTCGCGTTCTCGTATCCCGAGCGTTGGGATACCCCGGCGCCTCGTATCGATTTCCGCGAGCTGGGGCAGCTCACGTTTGATGCTGCCGACATGGATACCTTCCGCTGTCTGGCACTGGCCGAGCGTGCCGGCAAGACGGGTGGCACCATGCCGTGCGTGCTCAATGCCGCCAACGAGGTCGCCGTCGATGCCTTCCTGCACGATGGCTGCAGCTTTACCGATATCGATCGCATTGTGGAATCCTGCATGGACGCCCACGATATGCAGGTGGTCGATTCGTTTGAGCAGCTTCGCGACATCGATGCGTGGGCGCGTGAAAAGGCTGCGCAGGTGCTCGCCGCAACCCGTTCCTAACCCATAAGGATTGCTTTTTCGTTTTATGGATACTGTTCTGAGCGTTCTCTCATCGGTCTTTTGGGGCCTGCTGATGCTTTCCGTCCTCGTGTTTTTGCACGAGGGCGGCCACTTTTTGGCGGCGCGTGCCTGCGGCGTCCGTGTGACCGAGTTCTTCTTGGGCCTGCCGTGCCGCTTTGATATCCATCACACGTCGCGTCGCATTGGAACCAAGTTTGGCGTGACCCCGCTGCTGCTGGGTGGCTACGCTGCCATCTGCGGTATGGATCCGACCGATGTTTCGTGCGCCGATCGCGTGCTCGCGGCTATCTATCGTCATGGTCGCGTGACCGTGGCCGACCTTGCTGTCGAGCTCGAACTTTCCGAGGAGGATGTGCTCGAGGCATGCGCCCTTTTGCTGGGCTGGGGCTCCATCGCGCCCTGGTATGAGGAAGGGGAGAAGCCCTCGCCGAGCTACTATCCCACCAAATATCAGACGTTGCCACGAGACACGGCAGGCTATACCACCTTTGATGGTCGCCGTTTCGATCGCGAACATGCGACTGCCGAGGGCGATGTGTGGGAGCTGCCGTGCGGCGAGGCCGAGTTCCTTGCGCAAGAACGCTCGCACACCTATCTTGGCCAAGGCTTTCTCAAGCGCGCCTTTATGCTGCTCGCAGGCATTATCGTCAATATCTTGACGGGTTTTTTGCTCCTTATGAGCATCTATTCCATTGCGGGTGTCACCGTGCCGATGGATACCAACGTGATCGGTCAGGTTGACGAGGGGTCTATTGCCGCCAAGGCGGGTATCGAGGGCGGTGACGCGATTCTTTCGGTTGACGGAGTATCGTGCTCTACCTGGATTGACGTTTACGATGCCATCGGCAAGGCTGCCGGTAAGGACGATATCGCCATCGAGTACGAGCGTGACGGCAAGCAGCATTCGACCACGGTTGCGCTCAAAGAGGACGAGCGCCTAGGTGTGTATGCCTCTACGCAGGTGGTCCGTTTAGACCCCATCACGTCGGCTCGCCTGTCGTTCTCTTACGTCGTGCAGACAGCGGAGGGCGTGATGCGCCTGCTCCAGCCGCAGCATACGATGGAGATTCTCGATCAGTCTTCTTCGATCGTGGGTATTAGCGTTATGTCCTCACAGGCTGCTGCTGCCGGCCCTGCCACGTTCCTTTCGTTTGCCGCCCTCATTTCGTTCTCGCTGGGCTTTATGAACCTGCTGCCCATCCCACCACTCGATGGCGGCAAGCTGGTCATCGAGATCATTCAAAAGATTGCGGGCCGCGAGCTTCCGCTCAAGGTCCAGACGATTGTGAGCTATGTGGGCATCGCGCTCTTTGCGCTGCTGTTTGTCTATATGCTTCGTTCCGACATCCTTCGATTTATTCTGTAGGGGAGTGTTTGGATTGTCTTTATCCCATCCTTTGCCTCGCGAGTTGACGCGCCCCGTGCATGTGGGCGGTGTGCAGATCGGTGGCGGCGCGCCGGTGGTGGTCCAATCCATGACCTGCACCGATACCGCTGATACCCAGGCAACGCTTGCGCAAGTGGGCGCGTTGGCGCAGGCTGGCTGCGATATCGTGCGTGTGAGCGTGCCCACCGAGGCCGCGCTTGAGGGTTTCCGCACCATCTGTGCCGAGTCTCCGGTGCCGATTGTCGCTGATATCCACTTTAACCATAAGCTCGCCATTGGTGCCGTTGAGGCCGGTGCCGCCAAGCTCCGCATCAATCCCGGCAACATTGGCGATTGGGCCAAGGTCGATGCCGTGATCGATGCCGCGGGCGCCGCTGGGTGCGCGATTCGCATTGGCGTGAACGCGGGCTCGCTTGAGCAGGATATCGCCGAGCGCGAAGACCTCACGCAGCCCGAAAAGCTCGTGATGTCGAGCGAGCGCTTCGTCAAGCACTTTGAGGACCGCGGCTTTACGAACATTGTGCTTTCGGCCAAGGCCCATAGCGTGCAAACGACGCTCGATACTTATCGAGCCCTGTCACGTGAGATTCCCCACGTTCCGCTTCACCTGGGCGTGACGGAGGCGGGGACCAAGCTCCAGGGCACCATCAAGAGCTCTGTAGGCTTGGGTATTTTGCTTTCCGAGGGCATTGGCGACACCATGCGTGTGTCGCTCACGGCCGATCCGGTCGAGGAGCCGCCGGTCGCCTGGGGAATTTTGCAGTCGCTGGGCCTGCGTCGCCGCGGTCCCGAGATTGTCTCGTGCCCTACGTGCGCCCGCTGTCAGGTTAACCTGATTCCTATCGCCGAGGAAGTAACCGAGCGGCTTAAGAACTATACCGCTCCGCTTTCCATCGCCGTTATGGGATGTGCCGTTAATGGCCCCGGCGAGGCTTCCGATGCCGACCTGGGCGTTGCTTGCGGACGTGGTCAGGCCTTGCTCTTTTCGCATGGCCAGATCATTGGTAAAGTAGCTGAGGACCAAATTGTCGACGCGCTTATGGCCGAGGTCGACAAGCTTATTGAGGAGAAATAAATGACCCGAGCAATGTATATGTCTAAGCTCTATGCGCCGACGCTTAAAGAGGATCCGGCGGACGCCGAGCTCGCCAGTCACCGCCTGCTGCTCCGTGCCGGCATGATCCGCAAGGAGGCCGCCGGCCTGTATTCCTACCTGCCGCTTGCTTGGCGCTCGATTCGCAAGATCGAGAACATCGTGCGCGACGAGATGGACGCTGCGGGCGCTCAGGAGCTCATGATGCCCATTATGGTCGACGCCGAGCTGTGGCGTGAGTCCGGCCGTATCGATGCCTATGGCAAGGAGCTTGTGCGCTTTGACGACCGTCATGGTCGCGAGTTCGTGCTGGGCCCCACCCACGAGGAGACCGTGACTGCCCTGGTGCGCAATGAGTTGCGTTCCTACAAGCAGCTGCCAGTGAACCTCTATCACATCCAGGATAAGTTCCGCGACGAGTTCCGTCCCCGTTTTGGCCTGATGCGCGGTCGCGAGTTCATCATGAAGGACGCCTACAGCTTCTCTGCTACGCAGGAGAGCCTGCAGGAGGAGTACGACAAGATGAAGCAGGCCTATGCCAACATTTGCGAGCGCTGCTACATCAAGGCTCTGCCCGTTGTCGCCGACTCCGGCGAGATCGGTGGCGATACCTCCGTCGAGTACATGGCTTTGGCCGACGCCGGCGAGGCTTCGCTCGTCTACTGCGACGATTGCGGCTTTGCTGCCGATGACGAGGCCGCAAGCACCAAGGTCGTTGTGACCGAGGGTCCTGGCGACGGAACGCTTACCAAGGTCGAGACTCCGGGCATGGGCACCATCGAGGCCGTTGCAAAGTTCTTCGGCTTCCCCGAGAACGGTACGCGAAAGTCGCTGGCGTTGATCGATGCCGAGGGCAAGCCAGTCGTGGCCATTGTCCCGGGCGACCACGAGCTCAACGATTGCAAGGCCGAGCATGTCTTTGGCAAGGGCTATCGCATGATGACTGATGAGGAGCTCCAGACCTACGGTCTGCATAAGGGCTTTATCGGACCGGTTAACCTGCCCGAGGGCATTCGCCTGGTGTGCGACGAGAGCCTGCGCGAGTCCAAGCAGTGGGCCTGCGGTGCCAACGAGGTCGATTATCACTTTACCGGTGCCTGCCCCGAGCGCGACTTTACCGTCGATGAGTGGGCAGATCTGGTCACCGTCGTTGCCGGCGATCCCTGCCCGCACTGCGGCAAGCCGCTCTCTGCTGCCCGTGGCATCGAGGTCTCTCAGGTGTTCCAGCTGGGCACCAAGTACTCCGAGGCCATGGGTGCCACCTTTATGGACGAGGACGGCAAGGAGAAGCCGCTCATCATGGGTTGCTACGGCGTTGGTGTGTCCCGCTCGCTTGCTGCCGTCGTGGAGCAGCACAACGACGAACACGGCATCGTCTGGCCGGTCTCCGTTGCCCCGTACGAGGTCGCGGTGATTCCGCTCGATCCCAAGAAGGAGGAGTGCGCTAACGTCTGCGACCAAATCGTCGAGGGCTTGTGCGCCGAGGGTATTGAGGTTGTCGTCGATGACCGTGACGAGCGTCCCGGCTTTAAGTTTGCCGATAACGACCTCATGGGCTTCCCGTATCAGGTCGTTCTGGGTAAGCGTGGCCTCAAGAATGGTACTGTGGAGCTCAAGGACCGTGCCACGGGCGAGCGTGAGGACGTGGCGATCGACGAGGTCGTCGCCAAGGTTGCCGAGCTTGTTAAGGCGGCCCGCCGTTAATCGACGATTTCGCTTGTAGTTCGATATACGGGACGGCCCCGCATTTCTCCAGATCGGGGAGATGTGGGGCCGTCCTTTTATCTTGTGGTATCCTCGATATCTGAAAGGAAAACCCCACAGCCCATAAGAGTTGCGGGGTTTTCTTGTGCCTCCGATGCGAAATAAATCGCTCAGATATTACTGATAATCGACGACGTCGATCCAGTTCTTCAGGAACTCATCGTTCACGTTGCGCTTACGAGCGAGCTCGGAAGCGGCGACGATGCTCGTCCACTGACGCACGACCTGCATGGGCATGTCGGCGCGGTCTCAGTAGAGCTCCAGGTAGGCCTCAGCCTGGTCCTTGCTGCTGAGGGCAAAGAGCAGGTAGGTGGTGGCAACGTCGGCAGCAGGGGAGCCCTGGGTGGCGTGTGCCCAGTCGCACACATAGAGCTGGCCGTCGTCGCCGACGATGACGTTGGAGGGGTTGAAGTCGCCGTGGCAGACCTTGAACTCCTTGGTCATGCCGTCCAGACGCTCCTGAAGGTTGTAGCGCGTGGTGGCATTGAGCTGATCAAGGCTGTCGATCATGCGGGCGAACTTGTCGCGCTGACGGTTGAGCAGCGGGGAGGTGTAGCCGTGGATCTCGATTTGGAGGTCGACGAACATCTCGAGATACTCACCAAAGCGCTGGGGCTCGGCAGTCATCTTCTCGGCAAGGGTGGTGCCCGGAACCTTCTCGGTCACGAGCGCCCAGCCGTTGGCGTTCTCGAGCTGGGAAACCTCGAGAGCCTTGGGGCTGCGGATGCCGCACTCATTGATGCGGGCAAGATTCAAAGCCTCGTTGAACACGTCGGAGACAGGCTTGGTCTCGTTAAAGACCTTGACGATCTTGTCGCCCAGGTCGTAAACGACCTTGTTGCCACGGCGGACGAGCTCGGTCTTGGAATCGGGTAGCAGCATGGTTGCATCCTTTCAACGATGCGATAGAAGCGACGGCGGGGGTGAAACACCCGTGCACCCCCGCCGTTAAAAACCGTGCTAAAACTAGCAGACGGCGTAATCCTGAGGCTCGCGGCCGTAGTAGGCGTCCAGGTAGAGCTCCTTGATCTCGCTCATGAGCGGGTAGCGAGGGTTGGCGCCGGTGCACTGGTCGTTGAATGCCTGCTCGGTCATCTCGTCGAGGGTGTCGAGGAAGTACTGCTCGTCAACACCGTAGTCGGCGATGGTCTTCTTGACGCCGATGAAGTCCTTGAGCTCCTCGAGCTTCGTGATGAAGTTCTCGAAGACCTCCTTGTCGTCCTTGCCCTCGATGCCGCAGTACTTGGCCATCTCGGCGTAGTTGTGCAGCGCGTTGGGGTAAGGATACTGGGAGAACGTGCCCATCTTGACGGGAGCCTCGGCGGCGTTGTAGCGCATGACGCGGGTCAGGATGACGGCGTTTGCGAGGCCGTGGGGCAGGTGATGGAAAGCGCCGAGCTTGTGGGCCATGGAGTGGTTGAGGCCCAGGAAGGCGTTGGCGAAGGCCATGCCGGCCATGCAGGAGGCGTTGTGCATCTCCTCGCGGGCGTGCGGGTCCTTGGCGCCGTTCGTGAAGCTGGAGGGCAGGTTCTCGAAGACGAGCTTAGCAGCGCGCTCGGAGAGGCCCTTGGTGTAGTCGGAAGCCATGATGGAGACGTAGGACTCGATGGCGTGGGTCATGACGTCGATGCCGGAGGCAGCGGTCAGGCCGCGCGGGGCGGTCATGCAGTTGTCGGCGTCGACGATAGCCATGTTGGGGAGCAGCGCGTAGTCGGCGAGCGGCCACTTGATGCCGGTCTCCTTGTCGGTGATGATGGCGAACGGCGTGCACTCGGAGCCGGTACCCGAAGAGGTCGGGACGGCGACGAAGTAGGCCTTCTTGCCCATCTCGGGGAAAGTGAAGATACGCTTGCGGATGTCCATGAAGTCCATGGCCATGTCCTCAAACTTGCACTCGGGGTGCTCGTACATCATCCACATGATCTTGCCGGCGTCCATAGCGGAGCCACCGCCGACGGCGATGATGACGTCAGGCTCAAAGAGAGCCATCTGCTTGGCGCCGCGACGTGCGCACTGCAGCGACGGATCGGGCTCGACGTCGTAGAAGCAGTCGTGGGCGATGCCCATCTCGTCGAGCTTGGCCTCGATGGCGCGGGTGTTGCCATTCTTGAAGAGGAACTGGTCGGTGACGATGAAGGCACGCTTCTTGCCCATGACGGTACCGAGCTCGTCGAGGGCGACGGGCGTGGAACCCTTCTTGAAGTAGACCTTCTCGGGAGCGCGGAACCACAGCATGTTCTCACGGCGCTCGGCCACAGTCTTAACGTTGATCAAGTGCTTCACCCCAACGTTCTCGGAGACGGAGTTGCCGCCCCAGGAGCCGCAGCCCAGGGTCAGAGACGGCTTCATGCCAAAGTTGTACAGGTCACCGATGCCGCCGTGCGAGGACGGGGTATTGATGACGATACGGCAGGCCTTCATGACGTGCTCGAACAGGCTGATCTTCTCGGCCTGGGCGGGGTGCACGTACAGAGAGGCGGTGTGGCCCGGGCCACCGGCGAGCACCAGGTGCTCGGCCTTGTCGACGGCCTCCTGGAAGTCCTTGGCGTGGTACATGGCCAGGACCGGGGAGAGCTTCTCGTGGGAGAACTCCTCCTTGGCGGGGTCGGTGGAGGTGACCTCGGCGATCAGGATCTTGGTCTTGGCGGGAACCTCGATGCCTGCGAGCTCGGCGATCTTGGCGGCAGCCATGCCGGGGATGCGGTGGTCGAGAGCGCCGTTCTTGAACATGGCGGCACGCAGTGCCTCCATCTCGGCACCCTGCTTGACGAAGTAGCAGCCGCGCTTCTGGAACTCGGCCTTAACCTGGTCATAGATGGTGTCGATGACGGTCACGGACTGCTCGGAAGCGCAGATCATGCCGTTGTCGAAGGTCTTGGAGTGGATGATGGAGTTGACGGCGAGCAGCACGTCGGCGGTGTCGTCGATGACGACCGGGGTGTTACCGGCGCCAACGCCTAGGGCGGGCTTGCCCGAGGAGTAGGCGGCCTTGACCATGCCCGGGCCACCGGTGGCGAGGATGATGTCGACGTCGCGCATGACCATGTTGGTCAGCTCGATGGAGGGGACATCGACCCAGCCGATGATACCCTCGGGGGCGCCGGCCTTGACGGCGGCGTCAAGCACGAGCTTGGCGGCGGCGATGGTGCACTTGGCGGCAGCCGGGTGCGGGGAGATGATGATGGCGTTGCGGGTCTTCAGGCTGATCAGCGTCTTGAAGATCGCAGTGGAGGTGGGGTTGGTCGTCGGGATGACGGCGCCCACGATACCGATGGGCTCGGCGATCTTGGTGATGCCATAAGCCTCGTCGCGCTCCAGGACACCACAGGTCTTGGTGTTCTTGTAAGCGTTGTAGATGTACTCTGCGGCGTAGTGGTTCTTGATGACCTTGTCCTCAAGAACGCCGCGGCCGGTCTCCTCGATGGCCATCTTCGCCAACGGGATACGAGCCTTGTTGGCGGCCATGGCGGCCTCATAGAAGATCTTGTCGACCTGCTCCTGCGTGTACGTAGCAAAAAGCGCCTGGGCCTCTCGCATCTGAGCGAGCTTAGCCTCAAGCGCCTCTACGTTGTCCACGATTGCGGGAGTAGTGTTTTCCGGTGACTTTTTCACCATTTGTGTCTCCTTGCGATCGGAGATTTACCCTACGTCTAGCATGATAGCAAGAAATAATTCGGTAAACGGTAAGATTCCCGTAAAAGGCACACTAAAACGCTTCAATAAAATGAAGCGTTTTAACTAAAACTATCTGCTAGTGCATCGCCCCGCTCATTGGGGACAGACTTACATGAGTGGTTTCACTCATTTGGGACAGACATCGATTTGCGATTTTGTCGTTTTGGGCCTGTTTTTGTTGCTGATTGGATATAAATAGGTCACAGGCTCAGCATTTCGCGTTCCTTCTCTCCTTTTAGGTGTTGCCTGTACGGCTTTGAAAGGAGAGACCATGCCCCGATGCGCCCGCGAAATTTCGCTCACCGGCTATTACCACGTCTTTGACCGCGGTAACTCCAAACAGATCATTTTTGAAGATGATTCCGACCGCTATCGTTTCCTATCGGACATATCGGACAGGTTTGCGTGCCATGACGTGGCGGTGTTGGCCTGGTGTCTTATGGACAACCACTTCCATTTGATGGTTGATGACCCATATGACAACCTTTCAAAGGCAATGCAGTGCGCGCTGACGGCGTATGCCAAGTATTTCAATGGGAAAACGGGAAGAACGGGCCATCTGTTTGACAATCGCTATTCGCGGGTCGCGGTTGAGTCGGACACGCAGGCAGTGCAGCTGCTCGACTATATTCATCTCAATCCCGTGAAGGGTGCGCTTGACTCGCTCGAGGCGTACCGCTGGTCAAGCTATAAGGCGTATCAGCTGGGCTATGATCCCTTTGACATCTGTGATGCGGCCCCTATGCTTGATGTTGTCGGAGGCTCCCGTCGCTATTGCGAGCATCTCAAGAAAGTTGCCGGGCGCATCTGGTCAGTGGAGGTTCTTCCGCGCCGGCGGATCCCCGATGAGGAGGCCCTTTTCGTTGCACGCGAAGTCCTGACGAGCATAGATCCTGCGTTGCTCAAGGCCCTGCCACGCCCCGAACGCGATGCCTGCCTGCTGAGGCTCAGGCGGGCACATCTCACGGTCAAGCAAATTGCCCGTATCACCGGTATCGGCGCCACAAGCGTGACCAAGGCTACTGCAGGCTGGAAGGATGCAGCGTGAGATAGGGGCCGGAGCCGATCGGGACGCCGCATGCGTGCGTCATGTCTGTCCCCAATGCGTGAAAACACTCATGTAAGTCTGTCCCCAATGAGTGCAAAAAGGCGCCCTCCGTAGGGGAGGACGCCTTTGGTAAGTTCTATATGAACGCGAGGTCTTTGACCCGGAGAGTCCGAGGTACTTGTTGGTAAGACCTTATTTAGGAGCGCGCAACCTTGCCAGACTTAAGGCAGGTGGAGCAAACGTTCATCTTGCGACGGTGACCATCGACGACGACGTAGACGCGCTGGATGTTGGGGCGGAACTTACGGTTGGTGACGCGGTGAGAGTGGCTGATGGAGCGACCGGCAACGGGGTGCTTACCGCAAACTTCGCAAACTTTGGACATAACTGACCCTCCTTGGGCGACAAACGAACATGTCGCGTTAACAAACAAGCCTGAACTATAGCACAGAAGTCGCTCCCTGTGCGCAATCTACACAGAGATATTCCTCTTTTGGCGATAGTGCCCACGCTACGGCCCTGGACGTAGATCCGATTTGCGTGCAGCAGAGGGGATTATGCCAGCTCGTGCGTGTGTTTTCAAGCTCGTCCCACAAATATATATAGGTTTATGGAGCGCCTGCGCACGTTTACGGATTGCTCTGTATTTATGCTCGCAATTAAGCTCGAGGTTGGCTACACTATCCCTTGACCATTAAAGGGGTACGAGATACCCACATGGAATTACATAGCTGCCAAAGAGCAGCCTTTCCTGTGGGTGTCTGGTCCGCTTAAGCGGTCGGGCATCTATTTTTTTGACTGTGTCAGCAGTCAAGACATGTGAGGAAGGAGATCGATGGGCACGACTTCCCCCAAGGCGGTCATCATGGACGAGACCGCCGTCAATCGAGCGATGACCCGCATTGCGCACGAGATTCTCGAGCGCAACGAGGGCTGTGAAGACCTCGCTCTGGTCGGCATCGTCACGCGCGGCGACCTTCTGGCAAAGAAGCTCGCCGAGGAGATCAAGGAGATCGAGGGCGTCGACGTTCCGCTCGGTAGCCTCGACATCAGCTTCTACCGCGATGACTACGCTACCAATTTCGCTCCCGCGATCCACGCTACCAACATTCCCTTCAGCGTCGACGGCAAGCGCGTCGTGCTGGTGGACGACATCCTGTATACGGGCCGTACTATCCGCGCCGCTCTGGATGCTGTCATGGACCTGGGCCGTCCGAGCCGCATCGAGCTGGCAGTTCTCGTTGACCGCGGTCACCGTGAGCTCCCCATCTCGCCGGACTTTGTCGGCAAGAACGTTCCCTCGTCGCATGAGGAGAACGTGCACCTATATATGAAGGAAGTAGACGGCCGCACCGCTGTCGAGATTAACGACGTCGCGCCGGGTTCCCATGTGGGCTCCGCGCCGCTGGGAGGTGAGTAGTACCGTGGCGTTCAACCATAAGCACCTGATCGACATTACCGAGTACTCCGAAGAGGACATCAAGCTCATCCTCGAGACCGCCAAGGCGTTCTCCGAGGTCAACGAGCGTGCGATCAAGAAGGTCCCCACGCTCAAGGGCAAGACCATCGTCAACATGTTCAACGAGCCCTCGACGCGCACCCGCAGCTCCTTCGAGCTCGCCGAGAAGCGCCTTTCGGCCGACAGCCTCAACTTTGGCGGCTCCTCGACCTCCACGGTCAAGGGCGAGAGCCTCGTCGACACCGTCGAGACCCTCAACGCCTACAAGATTGATTGCATCGTCGTTCGCGATAAGCACGCCGGTGCTCCCTACATCGTCACGCAGAACTCGCCCGCGAGCGTTATCTGCGCCGGCGACGGCAAGCACAACCATCCTACGCAGGCCCTGCTCGACCTGTACACCATCTGGGAGCACAAGGGTGACTTCCACGGTCTGAAGGTCGCTGTCGTCGGCGATATCGCGCACTCCCGTGTCTGCGGCTCGCTGATCCCCGCCCTTAAGATCATGGGCTGCGAGACCTACGCTGTCGCCCCCGGCACGCTGCTGCCGCCGGCGCCCGAGGTCCTGGGCTGCGACCACGTGACGAGCGACCTCGATTCCGTCCTGCCCGAGCTGGACGTCGTCTACATGCTGCGCGTGCAGCAGGAGCGCCTTGAGGGCGCTCCGTTCCCCACGATTCGCGAGTATCACAAGCTCTTCGGCCTGACCAAGGACCGCGAGAAGCTCATGAAGCCCGATGCGAT
Organism: uncultured Collinsella sp.; assembly: GCA_902489945.1. GTDB lineage: Bacteria > Actinomycetota > Coriobacteriia > Coriobacteriales > Coriobacteriaceae > Collinsella. Next base: position 15,807 of record CABUBZ010000007.1, on the reverse strand, counting down.
CATCTGCCACCCGGGCCCCATCAACCGCGGCGTCGAGTTCGACTCCTATATGGCCGACCACCCGCAACGCTCCGTCATCCTGGAGCAGGTCTACGCCGGTATCTGCGTGCGTATGGCTATCCTGTATCTGCTGCTTGGAGGTGCCGATAATGGCCTTGCTTCTTAAGAATGCCCACGTCGTCGACCCGTCTGTCGAGCTTGACGGTGTCGTTGACGTCCTGATTGACGGCGACAAGATCGCCGAGGTCGGCGAGAACCTCGCCGCCGAGGGAGCCGAGGTCCGCGACCTTTCCGGCAAGTATCTCGTCCCCGGCCTGGTGGATATGCACGTGCATCTGCGCGAGCCTGGCTACGAGGTCAAAGAGGACATCGAGAGCGGCACCCGCGCTGCTGCCAAGGGCGGCTTCACCGGCGTGTGCGCCATGCCCAACACCGATCCCGTCACCGATAACGGCACCGTCGTGGAGTTCGTCAAGTCCCGCGCTGCCGAGGTCGGCTACTGCCGCGTCTATCCGTCGGGCGCCATGACCCGCGGTCTTAAGGGCGAGGCCATGTCCGAGATGGGCGATATGGTCGCCCACGGTGCCGTCGCCTTCACTGACGATGGTCGCGGCGTGCAGGGCGCGGGCATGCTCCGTCGCTGCATGGACTACGGCAAGATGTTCGGCAAGGTCTTTATGAGCCACTGCCAGGACGAGGATCTGGTCGGCCACGGCCAGATCAACGAGGGCAAGGTCTCGACCCGTCTGGCCCTCGAGGGTTGGCCGGCCGCCGGCGAGGAGCTTCAGATTGCCCGCGACATCGAGATTGCCAAGCTGACCGGTGCCAAGCTGCACATCCAGCACATCTCCACCGCTCATGGCCTGGAGCTCGTGCGTGCCGGTAAGGCCGCTGGCGTTCAGGTTACCTGCGAGGCCACCCCGCACCACATGTTCCTGACCGAGAACGACCTGGACGAGACCTACAACACCTCGCTCAAGGTCAATCCGCCGCTGCGCACCGACGAGGATGCCGAGGCCATCCGTCAGGGTGTCATCGACGGTACCGTCGACGCTATCGTTACCGACCACGCTCCCCACACCCCGTGGGAGAAGGCCCGCGAGTTCGAGCTCGCGCCCTTTGGAATGATTGGCCTCGAGACTTCGCTGTCGCTCGTGCTCACTGAGCTGGTCAATACGGGCAAGATGAGCGTGAGCCGCATGGTCGAGCTCATGGCCATCAAGCCGCGTGAGATTCTGGGCCTCGATCAGGTTCAGGTCAAGGCGGGCTCTGTCGCCGACCTGACCGTGTTCGACCCCTCCGCAACCTGGACGGTTGGCGAGGACGGTTACGAGTCGCGCGCCGAGAACTCCGGTTTTGCCGGCCGCACGCTCACCGGTCGTGCCACCGATGTATTTGTCGGTGGCAAGCAGACGCTCGCCGACGGCTGCATCTGCTAGCATAGCCTTATCGCTTTTGTGCGCGGCGCCCTTGCGGTGCCGCGCTTTCTGTTCGTTTAGACCATGCAACCGCATGGGGGATTGGAGCGTCTATGCCCACACCTTCCACTGCGCGCATGCACGACTTCGAGGTCGTCTCGAACCGGGAGATCGCCGACGGCATCTTCTCGCTCGTCATCTCGGCCCCCAAGCTTGCAAGTGCGCTCAAGCCCGGTCAGTTTGTGAACATTGCCGTGCCCGGCGATGCCTCCTCGCTGCTTCGCGTGCCCCTGAGCTTCTATCGCGCCGACGCCGAGGCCGGCACCGTCGAGCTGTGGTACGCCGTCGTGGGCGACGATACCCGCCGTTTGTCCCAGATGGGCCCTGGCTCCACCTCTAACCTGTTGGGCCCCGGTGGCCGTGGCTGGATGGTACCCGAGGGCACCAGGAAGGCACTGCTCGTCGCCGGTGGCATCGGCGTTCCGCCTGTGCTGTGTCTTGCTGGCATGCTTGCCGAGCAGGGTGTTGATGTGGACGTGTGCCTGGGCTTTGGCACCGCTTCCAAAGTCGTGGGTGTCGATGAGTTCCGTGCGCTGGGCGCCACGGTTAACGTGTGCACCGACGACGGTTCGCTCGGCACGCACGGTTTTTGCACCGATCCGGCAGCCGAGCTGCTTGGAGAGGGCGGCTACGACTACGTCGCCAGCTGCGGCCCCGCCGTCATGATGAAGAAGGTCGCCGCCGCTGCCGCCGAGGCCGGTGTGTACTGCGAGGTGTCGCTCGAGCGCATGATGAGCTGTGGCTTTGGCGCCTGCAACACCTGCAATGTCGAGACGGTCGACGGTATGAAGGGTGCTTGTATGTGCGGCCCCGTGTTCGATGCTTCCAAGGTGGTGGTCTTCTAGTGGGTACCGTGAACATGGCCGTCGATTTCGGCGGCGTCAAGATGCAGAACCCCATTAACACCGCAGCCGGTACCTTTGGCTACGGTTGGCAGTTCCAAAACTTCTTTGATGTTTCCCAGCTGGGCGCCATCACCACCAAGGGTTGCGCTGCCGAGCCCTGGCCCGGCAATCCCGCGCCCCGCATGGCCGAGATTCCCGGCGGTATGATCAACTCCGTGGGTCTTCAGAACCCCGGCGTGGCCGCCTTTGCCCGTGAGTCCGGCCCGTGGCTCGAGCAGCTGTCCAAGGACGGTTGCCAGGTCATTTGCCAGGTTGCCGGGCACTCCGTTGATGAGTTTGTGCGCGCGCTCGAGATGTATGTCGAGCTATGCCCCTGGGCTGCCGGCTACGAGATCAACGTGAGCTGCCCCAACATCGCCGCCGGCGGTGCCGCCATGGGCTCTACGCCCGAGGGCGCCTCTTCCGTCATGGCCGCCTGCCGTAAGGTGACCGATAAGCCGCTGTTCGTCAAGATGGCTCCGGTTAACGTCGCCGAGATTGCCAAGGCTCTCGAGGCCGCGGGAGCCGACGGCCTTTCGGTCATTAACTCCATCCAAGGCATGGCCATCGATGTTCATACCCGCAAGTCCCGCGTGGCCAAGCCCAAGGGCGGCCTTTCGGGCCCGCTGTGCCACCACATCGCCGTGCGCATGGTCTGGGAGGTTGCCCAGGCCGTCGATATCCCCATCAACGGTGTCGGCGGTGTCATGACTGGCGAGGATGCGGCTGAGTTTATCCTGGCCGGCGCCACCTGCGTGTCGGTCGGCATGGCCAACTTCGTCGATCCGTGTGCTTCGCTTAAGATCGCGCATGAGCTCGAGGCCTGGGCCGAGTCCCAGGGCGTAAAGGACATCAACGAGCTGGTGGGTGCTTTCGAATGCTAGAGAATGATGCCCGCGACCGTGTTATCGTCGCCCTCGACTGCGACCGTGAGCGCGCGCTCGAGCTCGCCCACGAGCTTTCGGGCCATGCCGCCTGGCTCAAGGTCGGCATGACGCTCTATTACGCTGAGGGTCCCCAGATCGTCAAGACCTTTAAGGACCTTGGCTTTAAGGTCTTCCTCGACCTTAAGTTCCATGACATTCCGCATCAGGTGCGCGGCGCTGCCCGCTCGGCCTCGCTTGCCGGTGCCGACCTGCTTTCGGTCCACGGCCTGGGCTCGGGTGCTATGCTCGCTGCCTGCCGCGAGGGTGCCGAGGAGGCGCGTGAGGACCGCGCAAAGCTCGTCGCCATCACCGTGCTCACGAGCATGAATCAGGATGCCTTGAGCGAGATCGGCGTCGAGTCTCCCGTGGCCGAGGAGGCCGCCCGCTTGGCAAAGCTTGCTCAGGCCAACGGCATCGATGGCATCGTGTGCTCACCGATGGAGGCTCACGACATGCGTGAGCTGCTGGGTCCTGATGCCCTGATCGTGACTCCGGGTGTGCGTCCGGTGGGTGCCGCCCTTGGTGACCAGTCCCGCGTGGCGACGCCTTCCCAGGCTATCGAGCGTGGCGCAAGCCACATTGTAGTGGGCCGTCCCATCACCGGTGCCGACGATCCGGTTGCCGCCTTTGACGCCATCGTCGCCGAGCTGGTCGAAAACGTCGCGTAAAAGATTCCCCTAAGTCACCACTTTTGGGTCTCATTAGCACAAAATAGCCCCTGTGCCTGCGTAAACTTTCCCATCCTTTGTGTGGAATCGCAGGTCAGGGGCTTAACTTTGGGCGCAGTATATTGCACTTTTTGCGGGTATCGTCTAACCTATGGAGCCGCGATTAGGCATTTTGTACGTTCTACGTGCTAAAATGCCAATTATTGAATCAGATATAACCCAACTATTTGGAGGTACGAATGGCACTCCCTCAGCTTACCGACGAGCAGCGCAAGCAGGCTCTTGAGAAGGCTGCTGCCGCACGTCACGCCCGCGCTGAGCTTCGCGAGCAGATCAAGAAGGGCGAGAAGTCCCTCGAGTCCGTGCTCAACTCCGATGACCCCATCGCTTCCCGCATGAAGGTTTCCACCCTCATCGAGTCTCTCCCCGGTTATGGCAAGGCCAAGGCCGCCAAGATCATGGAGGAGCTCGGTATCTCCGCTACTCGTCGCGTCCAGGGTCTCGGTGTCCGTCAGCGCGAGCAGCTCCTCGAGCAGCTGACCAAATAAGTGAGCGCTCAGGATTCCAAGCTCTTTGTGATTTCTGGACCGTCAGGCGCAGGCAAGGGTACGCTCGTCACTCGTGTGCGCGAGCGCCGCTCGAACCTGGGTCTGACGGTTTCGGCTACCACGCGAGCACCACGCAAAGGTGAGGTCGACGGCGTCAACTACTTTTTTCTGACGCGCGAGGAGTTCGACCGCCGCGTGGCAAACGGTGAGTTTGTTGAGTGGGCCGAGGTCCACGGTAACTGCTACGGCACGTTGGTGAGCGAGGTCACATCCAAGCTCGCCTCGGGCTCGTCTCTGATTTTGGAGATCGATGTCCAGGGCGCCCTGCAGGTGAAGGAGCGTTTCCCCGAGGCCGTGCTGATCTTTATCAAACCGCCTTCGCTTGAGGTGCTCCGCGAGCGTCTAGTCGGTCGCGGTACCGAGACGCCCGAGACGATTGAGCTGCGTATGGCAAACGCCGCCGATGAACTTGCCCTTGCCGACCGCTACGACGACGTCGTGGTGAATGACGATCTCGACCGCGCGACCGATGAGCTCGTTCGCGTTCTCGATATGCATGAAAGGATCTGAGGTCCGTGTCCGTTGTAAAGCCTTGCATTGACGATCTTCTGGAGAAGACCGATCACAACCGCTTCCTGCTCGCTTCGCTTGCCTCCAAGCGCGCCTGCGACATCAATAGCATGCTGCGTGGCCAGCACAACCGCGTGCTTGCCGTCCAGGATGTCGATGACATCACCATCGGGCTTTCCGGTGCCGATACCATCTCGATGGCTATGGACGAGATTGTCGACGGCGACATCTCTTACGACGAGGCCCGTTACGAGAAGGCGCTCGGCCACAAGGTTGCTGAAGCCTAAATGGCGGCTCGCGTCTGCCTAGTCCACTATCACGAGGTTGGGCTGAAGGGCAAGAACCGCGCACATTTTGAGCATATCCTCATGGATAACATCAAGGCGGCCTTGGCCGCCTTTTCCGTGAATGCCGTGTCTCGAATTTCCGGTTATATCCTCGTGACCTTTAACGAACATCAGGCCGACGAGGCGGCGCGTGTCATTCGCACCGTTCCCGGCGTTGCCCGTGTGTCTTTGGCGTATCACACCAACCGCGACCCGCAGGAGTACTGCGCCGCCGCCGTGAAGGCGCTGCGCGAGTTTGGTTCCTTCGATTCGTTTAAGGTGCACGCCAAGCGCTCCAATACTGACTATGAGCTCACCTCGATCGATATCAATCGTCAGGTGGGCGAGGTACTGTGTGAGGCCTTCCCCGATAAAAAGGTTCAAATGCACGACCCCGATGCAATGGTGCACGTACTGGTGGTCCAGGGTAGCGTTTACGTGTACGCACGCTCCGAGCGCGGCGTGGGCGGTCTGCCGGTGGGTTCTGCCGGCAAGGTCGTGACGCTGCTGTCGTCGGGTATCGATTCTCCGGTGGCGACTTGGATGCTCGCGCGTCGCGGCGCGGTCTGCGTGCCGGTGCATTTCTCCGGTCGTCCGCAGACGCCCGATACGAGCGAGTATTTGGTGCAGGATATCATCCGTGCGCTTGAGCCGGGTGTCCAGATCGGCCGCCTGTACGTGGTGCCGTTTGGCGACTGCCAGCGTGAGATTTCGGTCACCTGTCCCAGTAACCTGCGCGTGATCATGTATCGCCGCATTATGTATTCGGTTGCCGAGCGCATTGCACACATCGAGGGTGCCAGGGCCATCGTTACGGGCGAATCGCTTGGGCAGGTTGCCTCCCAAACGCTTGAGAACATCATGGCCGTCAACGAAGCCGTGAAGATTCCCGTGTTCCGTCCTCTCATCGGTTCGGACAAACAGGAGATCATCGCACGCGCCGAGGAGATCGGTACGTTCGATATCTCGACTGAGGCCGCTCCCGACTGCTGCACGCTGTTTATGCCGCGCCGTCCCGAGACGCACGCTAAACTCGATGCCGTGCATGAGGCCTGGGAACTGTTTGATCACGAGGAGATGATTGAGCGTCTGCTCAAGCAGACCGAGTACATCGACTTCGAGAGCAACACGTACAAGGCCCCTAAGACCTTAAAACGCAAACATTCTGAGCTTGCTCCGCGTGAGATTTACCAAGATCACGAGTAAATTTGTGCATAGACCGACGATGCGCCTGCATCGTCGGTCTATTGCTATCTGGGCATTTTGCGGCTAAGTGTTCATTTGCTGACGTGTGCCTGAATAAATGGACATTATTTCGCAAGGTTTTGGTCAGCTTTTGGTTTGACCGCGAAAACCGGTTTTGGGGCGTGGCTGTTGCGGAGCTCCTTTCCTGACACGATGGTGTTGGGAGGTTTTGCTATGGCGCAGCGCGAACAACACGAACGAGTCAAAAAGATGGACCGCTGGGCGGGCAAACTGCTCGGTCATAAGGCAGTGGTGATGGCGATACTGGTCGTCATTGCGATGGCGAGTGGGCTGGCGATGGCGAACCTTGGCGGCGGTGCCGGCGGTGTGTCGTTTGAGCGCACTGATGGTTCGGGCACGTTAGTGGAGCCGGGATCCGGCGATGCTTCGAGCGGAAAGACATCCGAAGGCTCTTCGCCTAAGGCGTCTGCCGCGGCAGAGGTCTATGTCGATGTTGATGGCGCCGTGGTGTCACCCGGTGTATATCGCCTCAAAGACGGGGCGCGGGTGGCTCAGGCGATTGATGCCGCCGGCGGGCTGGCGCCCGAAGCAGACGTTACGGGGCTTAATCGTGCATCCAAGGTCACTGATGGACAAAAAATTCACGTTCCAACGGTAGGGGAGCAGCAGGCGTCCATTGCGGAAGCCGGTGTTGATGGTGGGACTTCCGCATCATCAGGCGTCGGTGGCGCAACAGGCCTAGTAAACATTAATACGGCAAGCTCGGCAGAGCTGCAGACGCTCTCGGGAATCGGTCCCTCAATGGCACAGTCGATTATCGATGAGCGGACAAAGAACGGTGCTTTTGCTTCGGTTGACGATCTGATGCGTGTGCCGGGAATCGGCGAGAAGAAGCTTGCCAAAATCAAAGATTGCATCTGCGTATGAGCGCGACCGAGCGCGAGCACGTGATGCCTCCGCGACCCCTGATTCCGTGGACGATGGCCCTGTGTGCCGGCATGTGCATGAGCTGCGCCTTGGTGCTCAACATGGCCGCTGATGCGCTGCTGACAGAGCGGGCGACGGCGGTCGGGCCGCTATGGGCCATTTCCGTTGCGGCGGCGGTATTCGTTGTGCTGGCTCAATCTTGTGCGCGGCTTGTCCCTTTGAAGCGGTGGCTGTATGCCGTGTCCGTCGGCCTCGTGGCGGGAGCGGTCGTCTCGGAGTGGTGGGCCGTGGGTGTGCTCAGTGCCGCGAAGACGCTCGACGGTCGAGCGGCAAGCAGTCTCGAGTTTGTCGTGCAGGGTGACCCATCCATAAACGACGACGTGTATTCCTATACCTGCGAGGCACGCGCGGACGGCAAGAACTTGGCAACGGTTCGCCTATCGTGTGATCGTGAGCTCAAGGTCGGGGTGCACGTGCGTGTTATCGGTCACGTTTTACGTTTTGAGAACGATGCGTATGGGCGCTCACGCGTGCTTCGAGGCGAGCTCCGAAAAGTGATGGTCATCCGGTTGGTGTCGGTCGACGAGGGCTCTCCGGGGCCGCTGCTTCGACTGCGAAATGGGCTGCTTGCGTCCATCTCGCCTGCGACCGACCCGGCGCGTGCGCTCATAGCTGGAGTCGTCTGCGGTCGTTCGGCCGAGCTGCGCGCCCAGCCGGCGGGCGACTGGTTTTCGGTGACGGGAACGGCGCATCTTATCGCAGTCTCGGGCAGCCATTTGGCTATCGTGGGGTTTGTAATCGAGGGTGTATTGCAAAAGACTCGGTGCTCACGTGGTCTTCAGCGGGCAATATTGGCGATAACGCTTGTGGGCTACGCTGCCTTTACGGGCGCGTCTCCCTCGGCCGTGCGCGCGTGCTGCATGGTGTTCGTGACGCTTGTCGTAAACGGCGCGGGGCGTCGTCGGCACGGCCTTTCGGCACTCTTCGTAACCATGTCCATCTTTTTGCTACTGCGGCCGACGGTGCTGTTCGAGATGGGCTTTCAACTCTCGTGTGCCAGCGTCTTAGCCATTCTGTGCTTTTGCCCCTATGCGACCTACGCTTTGGGTGAGCTGGGTGTGCCATCGGGCGTTGCCGGCATGCTTTCCGTCACGCTGTGCTCGCAGTTGGCGACACTTCCCATTACCATTCCTGCCTTCGGTACATTCTCGCTCATTGCTCCGTTGGCAAATGCGGGCATCGGTCCGGTGGTGAGCGTACTGCTTGCTGTGTCGATCGTGCTAGTTCCCTTTTCGCTCGTGGAACCGTTGCGGACTTGGGCGCTCGTTGTGCCCATGATTGCCGCCCGTTGCGCGCTGTTCTTCGAGCAGCTGTTTGCCGCCGTGCCGGGTGCATACGTGAGCGTGCCGCCCGATAGCATGTGGATTTACCTAGTGCCGTGTTTTCTGGCGGTTCTGCTGGTCTGGTGGCCGCGTTCCCGTGCACGTCCTATGGCGGTGGGGCTTGCATGCCTGATGCTCTTGGCTGCGATTCCGTACGTCTATTGGGATCGATTCGCTCCGCCTTCGGTGACGGTGCTCGATGTGGGCCAGGCCGATGCGATTCTTATCCGCCAAGGCGGCGCAGTAGCTCTCGTCGACTGCGGGCTCGACGAGCGTGTGGTTGCGGCGTTGGTTCGCAATAACGTGCACCATATCGATGCCGTCTTTGTGACGCATTGGGATGAGGACCACTGGGGTGGTTTGCCTGCCGTGCTCGAACAGTTTTCGGTCGGAACGATTGCCGTGGCGGCGGATGCGCTGGAGGATGCTCCTGCCGAGGTATTGAACCGACCTGGCGTGGAGTATCGGCAGGTGCGCCGTGGGGATACGGTCGACATCGGCTCATTTTGCGCTCGCGTGATGTGGCCATTCGAGTTCGTGGATGGCGAGGGAAATGAGGACTCGCTTGTCCTGCTGCTCTCTTATGTTCAGGAAGGCAAGGGCCTGCGAATACTTCTCACCGGTGATGCCGAGCTCGACCAAGAGCGGGAATTCGTGCAGGAGGTGGGGGATATCGATGTCCTTAAACTTGGGCATCACGGCTCCAAGGTTTCAGTCGATGGCGAGTTGCTGGACGTCCTGAAGCCCGAGCTTTCCCTCGCAAGCGCCGGTGAGGGGAATCGATACGGCCATCCGTCCGATGCCTGCATCGATGCCGTTAAGGAAGCGGGTGGTGTGTTCGCGTGTACCATCGAACACGGCGACATCACCGTCACACCGACTGCGAATGGCTTTGCGATGCGATGCCAGCGACCGTGACGACGTCGTTGGCGTGTGGTGGGCCCCTGGGCTAGAATGGCACGGAACGAATACGAAGGCCTGCGGGAGGGGAGCGCAATGTCCGAAACCGGTTTGCTGCCGGCATATCTGATCGTCGGTACCGACGGAGTTAAGCGCGACCACGCCGTCTCGCGTATGAAAGCGCGTCTGGAAAAATCGGGTATGGTCGAGTTCAACCTCGACGAGCGAGACATGACCAAGGACCCCGATATCGAGTCCATTATCGGATCGCTTAACACCTTTCCGATGGGCAGCGAGTTTCGTCTGGTAATCCTCGATGGCTGCTCAAAGCTCGCCAAGGCGGTCTCGGAGCCGCTCGTTGGGTATCTGGCGAGTCCCAGCCCAACAACGGTCTGCCTCATCATCGCCGACTCACTTGCCAAGAAGACGCGCCTGTATAAGGCAATCGCCAAGATCGACAAGAAGGCTATCGTCGATTGCTCGGGTACCAAGCGCTGGGAACTGCCGCGCCGTGTTCAGCAGATGGCGACGCAGCGCGGTAAGTCGATTTCGACGGCGGCCGCCGAGGAGCTCGTCTCGCGTTCGGGCGAAAACACGCGCATGCTCGATAACGACTTGGCTAAGCTTGCTCAGATGGTCGAGTCGCCCCAGATTGAACTTGCCGATGTTGAGCGCTGGATTGTACGTACGGCCGAGATCCAACCCTGGGACTTCCTCAACGCCGTCTCGGCTCGCGATATGCGGCGTTCGCTCGAGCTCTTTAAGCTCCTGCCCTCCAAGAGCTACGTGTGGACTTACACATTGCTGTGCGGTCGCATTCGCGAGCTTATCGTCGCCAAGGCGCTCGACGCGCGTGGGCAGGGTCGCGAGCTGGCCGCAACGCTCAAGCTCCAGTCCTGGCAGGTCAAGAATCACCTTACCTGGGCGCGTCGTTTTTCGATGACCGAGCTCGTCGCAGCGCTCGAGGGTGCGGTCGATGTGGAGCTCGCGCTCAAGGGTTCGGCCGATTCTCAGACGGCGCTTTTGCTCTGGATTACGAACATCTTGAGAAAATCGTGATGATACCTGCCTATTTGACAAATTCGTTCTATCCCTTTGAGAGGGAGCGTGCTATAGTAGGCGCTTGCATGACCTCACCGTGTCTCAGAGGTGTCATACATTTTTTGCAAGGAACTCGAAAGGAACTCCAGAAGTGGCAAACATCAAGTCTCAGAAGAAGCGTATCCGCACCAATGAGGCAGCTCGCATGCGTAACAAGGCTGTCAAGTCCGAGCTCAAGACGCTGACCAAGCACGTCCAGTCCGCCGTCGCCGAGGGCGACGCCGAGAAGGCCCAGGCTGCCCTCAAGACCGTCACCAAGCGTCTCGACATGGCTGCCGCCAAGCATGTTATCCACAAGAACCAGGCTTCCAACCGCAAGTCCGGTCTTGCCAAGCTCGTGAACAGCATCAACGCCTAAGTTGTAAATTTCACACCACACAGATTACGCGCATAAATGGAGCCTGTTTTATGGAACAGGCTCCATTTTTTGTACCGCTCGGGTAAGATAGTCCGCATGAATACTTCAATTGACATTTCCCACATCCGCAACTTCTCGATCGTTGCGCATATCGACCATGGCAAGTCCACGATCAGCGACCGCATCCTCGAGCTCACCCATACCGTCGACGAACGCGACATGGAGTCGCAGCTGCTCGACACCATGGATATCGAGCGCGAGCGCGGCATTACGATCAAGTCCAATGCCGTCCGCGTTTCCTATGACGCCGACGATGGTGAGACGTATCAGTTCAATCTGATCGATACGCCGGGCCACGTGGACTTTACCTATGAGGTCTCGCGCTCGCTGGCAGCCTGTGAGGGCGCGGTACTCGTTGTCGACGCCACGCAGGGCGTCGAGGCGCAGACCGTTTCCAACGCGACGCTCGCCATGAACGCCAATCTGGACATTGTGCCGGCCATCAACAAGATCGACCTGCCCTCGGCCCATCCCGATGAGGTTAAGACCGAGATCGAGGATGACCTGGCGATCCCTGCCGATGATGCTGTGTGCGTCTCGGGCAAGACCGGCGAGGGCATTCACGATCTGCTGGAGTCCATTGTCTTTTTGATTTCGCCGCCTAAGGGCGATGCAAACGCTCCGCTCAAAGCGCTCATTTTGGATTCGTACTTTGACGAGTATCGCGGTGTGGTGGCTACGGTGCGCGTCTTCGATGGTTCCATCAAAAAGGGCGATACCCTGCTTATGATGCAAGCCAAGGGCGACTTTTTGGTCGACGGCGTGGGCGTCAAGCGTCCTGCCGAGACCCCGGTCGACGCGCTGACGGTCGGCGAGGTCGGATATGTGGTCACGGGCTTGAAGGATCCCGAGGCCGTTCGCGTGGGCGATACCCTTACGTGGGCGTCGAACCCCTGCCCCGAGCCGCTTCCCGGTTATCGCGAGGCCAAACCCATGGTCTATACGGGCCTGTTCCCGATCGACAACAAGGACTACGAGAACCTGCGTGACGCGCTCGATAAACTGCACGTCAACGACCCGTCGTTGGTGTGGGAGCCCGAGACCTCGGTGGCGCTCGGCTTTGGCTTCCGCGTGGGCTTCCTGGGCCTGCTGCACATGGAAGTCGTCAAGGAACGCCTGGAGCGCGAGTTCAACCTGGACCTCATTGCCACGAGTCCCTCGGTTGACTATCACGTCTACAAGACCGACGGCGAAATGATCGATGTCCGCAGTCCGCAGGACCTTCCCGAGGCCACACGCATCGATCGTATCGAGGAACCCTACCTCAAGGCAAAGATCATCTGCCCGCCTGAGTACACGGGTGCCGTCATGCAGCTCGCCATTGAGCACCGCGGCGTCACAACCGACATGATCCACCTGACGAGCAAATCGGTCGAGATGCGCTTCGATATGCCGCTCGCCGAGCTCATCTTGGACTTCTTCGATCAGCTCAAGAGCCGCACCAAGGGCTATGCCTCGCTCGACTACGAGTTCAACGAGTACCGTCCCTCCGAGCTCGTGAAGCTCGATATTTTGCTTTCGGGCGACGAGGTGGACGCGCTTTCGTTTATCGTCCATAAGGACAAGGCATATGGCCTGGCCCGTGGCCTGTGCGACAAGCTCAAGGAGATCATCCCGCGTCAGCTGTTCGAGGTGCCCATCCAGGGTGCTATCGGCAACAAGATCATCGCCCGTTCCACCGTCAAGGCGCGTCGCAAGGACGTTCTTGCTAAGTGCTACGGCGGCGATATCTCGCGTAAGCGCAAGCTGCTCGAGAAGCAGAAAGAGGGCAAGAAGCGTATGAAGGCCATCGGATCGGTCGAGGTCCCGCAGGAGGCGTTTATGGCGATCCTCAAGGTGGACGAGTAGGTCCATGGCGCTTTCTGAATACAGCAAGCGGCTGCTGGGTGCCTATGCCGAGCAGCCGTTCCTTATGGCTCCCATGGCGGGCGTGACCGACCCTGCCTACCGCATCATGTGCCGCCGCCGCGGTGCCAACCTTGCCTACAGCGAGATGGTGAGCGTGGCGGGCCTTGCCTATGCCAGCAACAAGACCTGGCGCCTGGTGCTACCGGCCGACGAGGAGCAGCAGATTTGCGTGCAGCTCTTTGGCTCCAAGCCCGATCAGTTTGCGAGCGCCGTCGCCGCCGTCGAGGAGCGTGTGGGCGATCGCCTGTCGCTCATCGATATCAACATGGCATGCCCCGCCCGCAAGGTCGTTACCAAGGGCGAAGGCTCGGCGCTCATGCGCACGCCCGACCTGGCGGAGAAGATCGTCGAGGCCACGGTGGGTGCGGCACACGTGCCCGTGACCGTCAAGATTCGCAAGGGCTTTTATGCCGAGGACCGCAATGCCGCGACGTTTGCCCAGATGCTCGAAGGCGCCGGTGCCGCCGCGGTGGCGGTGCATGGTCGTTGCGCCACGCAGCTCTATACGGGGCAGGCCGATTGGTCGGTCGTCGATGAGGTGGCCGACGCTGTCGAGATTCCCGTGATTGGTTCGGGCGATGTGTTCTCGGCCGAGGACGCTGCTGAGCATCTGCAAGGCTCGGGTGCCAGCGCGGTGTTTATCGCGCGCGGTATCTACGGTAATCCCTGGGTCTTTGGCGATGCTCGAGCCCTTGCGCTCGATGGCGTACCGGTGCCGGTGCGCAGCTCCGTCGAGCGCCTAGACGCCCTGCGTGAGCACCTAACGCTGACGCATGAGCTCCTGCCGCTCATGTCGCGTGCACGTACGTACGCAAGCTGGTACTTAAAAGGCATGCCCCATGCTGCCGCTTGGCGTGCCCATGTGGTGCGCTGTTCCACATACGAGGAGTTTATGGCGCTGGTCGATGAGATCGAGCGCGATGTGGTGGCCTGCGAGGCCGCACTTGCCGCCGGCGAATCGGTGCCCCCTCATCCGCTGGAGGCTTAAGGGTGGCCGTTACCGCGCTGTATGTCCACGTGCCGTTTTGCGCTCATAAATGCCGCTATTGCGACTTTGACTCGCGCAGTTTTGCTCCGTGCGACCTGAGCGCTGCGTTCGATGCCTATTTTGAGCAGCTGTACGCGCGCCTCGATGCTTTTGGCAAAGCTGGGGCCCTTGACCAGATCCGCACTGTCTATGTTGGCGGCGGTACGCCGTCGCTGGCGGGGGAGCGCTTGGTGGAGCTGGCGCGGCGTATTCGTGCGTCGTGCGCCCCTGTTGAGTTTACCTGCGAGGCCAATCCTGAGTCGCTGACCGCCGAGCTTGCCGCTGCGCTTGCCAAGGTTGGTGTCACACGCGTCTCTCTGGGCGTGCAAACGCTCGATAACACCGAACTTACCGCCATCGGCCGTATTCACGATGCCGATCGGGCGCTCGCCGCCATCGCGACGGTCAAGAACGCTGGGCTTGACGTGTCGTGCGACCTTATGTGCGGACTTCCCGGGCAGACCGCAGCGAGTTGGAAGCGCACGCTCGATGGCGTGCTGGCGGCGGCTCCGCATCATGTTTCGGTCTACCCGCTCACGCTTGAGGAGGGGACGCCCCTTTATCGCATGGCGTGCCGTGACGAGTCGCTCGAGCCCGATGAGGATTTTCAGGCTTCGTGCATGGACGCGGGGCGTGAGCGCCTGGGTGCGGCCGGCTATCATCCGTATGAGGTGGCGAGCTACGCGCTCGATGGGCATGAATGCGCCCACAACATTGCCTATTGGACCGGACAGGGCTATTTGGGTTTGGGTCGTTCTGCCGCGGGTATGCTCGATGCCGAGGATTTCGATCGCTTGGCCGGGCTGTTTCCTGACGTTCCCGCTCGTGGCGATGCGCATCGCGTGCGACTGGTGCAACGTGACGATGGCGCTACAGCGTTTGAGGCCGAGTACCTGTCGCATCGCGAGGCGGCGGCCGAGGATTTGATGCTCGCCTGCCGCATGACGCGTGGCATTGGGCCCGAACTGTTGGTTCACTCGGCAAGCGTGATTGCTGCAGACGAACTGGCGGCGGCCTGCGACCGTGCGCTCGAGTTGGGCCTTGCCACCTGGGTGCCCGATCATGTTGAAGGACATGCGGGGCGCGTCACCTCAAAAGACGTTATCGCAGGTCGCGCCCGCGCCCGTTTAGCGCCGACCCACCTGGGCTGGCTCGATGGAAATATGCTGTTCGAGCTGTTTTGGGGTCTAGCCTAGGCCGCTCGGGTAGAATTACCGCAATATATACGCTGCTGTGAGCAGGAGGTTGCCGCGCATGGCGACGATGAACGAAAAAGATTACTACGAGATTTTGGGTGTCTCCAAGGACGCCACCTCGCGTGATATTCAAAAGGCCTTCCAACAAAAGGCCCGCAAGCTCCATCCGGACGTCAATAAAGAGCCGGATGCCGAGGAGAAGTTTAAAGAGGTTTCCGAGGCCTACGCCGTGCTTTCGGACGAGCAGAAGCGTGCGCGTTACGACGCCATGCGGTCGGGTAATCCCTTTGCCGGTGCACCGACGGCTTCGACTTATGGCGGTGGCTATGCCGGCAGCGCCGG
>CABUBZ010000006.1 GCA_902489945.1 uncultured Collinsella sp. | reverse complement strand
CCCGCGACCCCAACCTTGGCAAGGTTGTGCTCTACCAACTGAGCCATGTCCGCATATGTAAAACAAAACGGGCGCCGGAGCGCCCGGATGTTGCCTGGAGGCGAAGCCCGGATTCGAACCGGGGGTAAAGGCTTTGCAGGCCTCTGCCTTACCACTTGGCCACTTCGCCGAAAAAGGACCGCCTAAACGGTCCGGAAATGCAATGGAGCGGACAACGGGGCTCGAACCCGCGACCCCAACCTTGGCAAGGTTGTGCTCTACCAACTGAGCCATGTCCGCTTGCGGGTTATTAATTTACGCGAGTTGTCCAAAAGACGCAAGTACTTTTTTCAAAAAACTTGTCTGCCGCATGTTCTTAATAGCCAAACGCGCTAAAGCGATTGGCTAGGCACACGATTCCAGCGCTCCGCTAAACAGCTTCACCATCTGCACGCGCGTGCCGGCGCCGTCCGTACGACGAGCAACCTCCACGTTATCGACGAGCATACGCATAAGCTTGATGCCACGGCCGCGCTCCTCTGATGCGACCGGCTCGCTCGTTTCATCGATAGAATAACCGGCACCTCGATCAAGCACCTCAACCACAACGCGATCGCCATAGGCCTGAACCGTCAGGACGCACCCGATACCGCCCGCATGGTCATAGGCATTACCCAGCGCCTCCCCCGACGCCAACGCGACATCGTAGCGCTCGTCGCGGCGCAACGGAAGCGATTCAAGGAGTTCGGCGATGCGATGTCGGTAGTATGGAAGATTCTCGATACCCTGACGGACCTCGACGCTCTTACTCCAGCGAGGCAGCTCCCCCACCGGAATGGCGGGAATAGACTCCCGTGCCGGCCCCGCGACATGAAGGATATCGACAAGACGAGCAATCTCCAAAAAGCGAACAACTTCACCCGATGCATTGACGAGCGAAAGCAGGCCTTCTCGCCTCATGAGCTCACGAGCGCGCGTAAGCAGGAATGCCAAGCCCGTCGAATCGATAAAGCTAACAGCCTGACAGTTGATGACAACACGACGCACGCCGCGGCCAATCAAAGCATCCAACCGCCGACGCAGCGCAGGCACCGTGGCGATGTCGATATCGCCTGGTGGCGTCAAAACCGCTATGTCATTCCACTCATTCATACGACCATGGTTCCCCAAAAAAGCCCACTCGATGCATTCGTTTCCCCAACCGTACGGATTCAGCCCGCCCAGCGTCGTCTATGAACGACCCCGTAAAAACTCAAGGGACACCAATGCAATGTCATCGTCCAGCGCCGATTCGGTAAATCGGTCAAGCTCGCCCAAGACCTTGCCGCAAATGCCCGACACGCCCTCCCCCGAAACAGAAAGCAGAAGGTCGCGCAAGCGCTGCTCGCCAAAGAACGCTCCGGTACGGTCGCGGGCCTCAATCGTTCCATCCGTATACATGAAGAGCATGTCGCCAGGAGCGAACGTAAACACGCCTGTCTCGTAGACCATGCTCTCAAAGGCACCGATCACGCCCGATTGGCACCCAAGGAGCTCCACTTCTCCGCCTCGGGCTTCACCGCCACCAAGCGGCGTCGACGACGGCCTAATGACCATAGTGGGAGGATGTCCCGCCGAGCAATAGGTAGCGCGGCCCGCCTTAAGATCGATCTTGGCGATAAACGCCGTCACAAACGTCTCGACCCTCGAAAAGCCCATGAGCATGCTATTGAGCGAGCGTGCCATACGGGCAGGCCCCGCACCCTCCCAGGCATAGGCCGTCAGCGCCGTCTTGACGAGCGCCGACATCGACGCCGCCTCGATTCCCTTGCCGGATACATCGCCCAAAATCATAACGGCGCAATCGTCGGGAAGTCGGACAAGCGTATAGAAGTCACCGCCGACCAACGCAGAATTCGTTGCCGATAGGTATACCGAATCGGTTGCAATGCCCGGAACGTCACCAAGCGAATTTCTCATGCCAATCTGAAGCGTCTGAGCGATATGACGCTCTTCGCGCTTTTGAGATTCGCCCTCATAGATCAGCTCAAAGTCATGCGCCAGATGCACCAGGTAGTCGTATTCAAGGTCGTCAATTGGTTCTTGGCTGCCATCGCGGAGTAGCAAAGCGCGCCTCGTCGGCCCCTTGGCAACGTCGGCGGGAACGATTGCATCGTTGTTCCGCTGACCGCCGCCCTCCGAGCGAACGCGTCCCGCCTCGAAGCCGGAATCGACATAGAGGCCCTGGCACGGCAGGCCATGAGCCCTCAACCATCCGCCCATAGGCATGGATTCGTCGACGCGGGTCAAGCGCACATGCTTAAGATCATCAGCACTCGCACCGCCCAGCACCGACTGCCCAAAACCATCGGAAGCAACCCCCAAACGCGCAGCCGGTGCGGTGGTGGAAAAGAAGAGCGACTCAGGGTCTCCCGGCAGCGCCACGCGACTGCCGCCCTCAAAATCGATGACATAGGTGTCAAGACTCGCGTCATATTCCACGGGGCAGAAATGACAATTGAGCACCGTGCAGATTTCCGTCGACACCGCTCGCGAAGCGGCAACGGGATCATCGAGATAGGTAAACAGTTCGTCGCGCAGCAAATTGAGTGAGCGGCCGAGCTCCGCCGTGCGGCGCGAACGTAAGCTCGACGCCATGCCGACCAGCTGAATAGACAGGTAATCGCAGATGACCTCGAGTACGTTAACGTCATAGGCAAGTGGCGCCTGGGGACGTTTCCAGCCAACTTCCAACACGCCAAGGACCTGCGTGCCGTAAAACACGGGAAGACAGATCTCGCTGCGATACGGGGGCATATCCTGCACGCGCAGCAAGTGCTTGGAACGATTGTCCAAATCCATGAACATGCCCGAAGCAACCCGGTCGCCCTCAAGGTCCTGCTGAATCGACAGGCGACAGGCACGCGACTCGCGAAGCACGTAGGTCGGAATGCCCGCGCCGTACGGCATAAACTCGGGCAGATAGCTGTCCTCAAGCTCCTTAGAAACACCGCGGAGCTTAAAGCCGCCACTCTCAGAAAAATAGATAGCGGCACCCGAAGCATCGAGCGTTCCTACAAGCTGGTTCAAAACGGTATCAAGTAGGCTGGGCAGCTCATCGGAGCCCACGGTACTCATAATGACCGAGAGAGTGCCAGAGAGACGCTTGTTCGCAACTCTAAGCTCCGATAACGCACGCTTAAGTTGACGGTCGTGAGAATACTGTTCCTCGATACTGTGAAGCGCCACTAGGACACGTGGTGCGCGGCGCCCAAAGATGCGTGGAGGCGTTACGGAGCCCGCGCGAACCAAGACGGGGATAAAAGAGCCGTCACTCAGCTTGAGCATCAGTTCGTTCTCGAAGCCATCAGTTTCAAATGGCAGACGATGTTCCGTCGCACGTTCAAAAGCGGACGAGTACAGGACGTCTTTAACATCTCCACCGATGACATCGGCGCGTTCCTCGCACATCAACCCAAGTAAGCGATTATTCACATGCAGAATGGTTCCGTCGAGCTCGCAGATGATGACAGCATCGCTCGTGATCTCGACTAGTTGGGCAACGTCTGCCCACTCGTTGCGTTCAAGCGTTTCCATCGTGGACCCCACCGTCTATCGGTAACAAAAAAGCCTCCGAAGAGGCTTCTCAAATGCGATGGTGTCGGAGGCGGGACTTGAACCCGCATGACCAAAAAGCGGTCACTAGCACCTCAAGCTAGCGCGTCTGCCAATTCCGCCACTCCGACATGCTATGTTGTTGATTCGCAGTTCGTTTTGTTGGACCCGCGCGTTCAACGAGAAAGATAATAACCTATGATTCGAGAACTGTGCAAGCACTTTTTTCAAAAAAGTTTACGAATTTGTAAATGCGCTGGTAGATCTATATGTTCGGCCCCGAATCGGTGTTGCCTCCCGGCGCGTCCTCGGGCATGAGCGATATTTTGTTGCGCACTTCGTGCTGCAAAATATCGCTCCCCCTGCGGAATGCGCCGGGAGGCAACACCGATTCGGGGCCTGCAAATACATACTTCAGGCACAGTTCTCAAACATGTTCTGGGGGCTGATGCAAATTTGGTGGCTCGGCTTTGCCGAGCCCTTATATAAAGAGGCCGGAGCTAAAGCTCCGGCCTCACTAACTTTCCTATTAGATTAAGTGAGCGATCAAGGAATCGCACCCCTCCCTGCCGCGTTGCCGCAGGGCCCGTGCTGGACTTAGTTTTCAGAACATTCCGCAGACCAGGAAACCCCCTTATCCGCAGCTCCGAAGGAGCAGGATAAGGGGGTTTCCATGGTCGAGGACGTTCTAAAAACTAAGTCCAGCGCGGGCCCGGACGAGAACAACCGACTACAGGTCGATGTGCGATTCCTTGATCGGGAACGGCTCCGCGAAGTGGCAGGCGCAGCAGTGACCCGGTGCAACTTCCTTAAACTCGGGAAGTTTCTCAGAGCAGATGCCCTGCGCGATCGGGCAGCGGGTGTGGAAACGGCAACCGGTCGGCGGATCCAACGGTGACGGCGGATCGCCAGCGAGGATGATGCGCTTACGGGTCTTCTGGATATCCGGATCGGGAACCGGCACGGCAGACAGCAGCGACTGCGTGTACGGATGGTGAGGCTCGCTATAGAGCGTCTTCCAGTCCGAAACCTCAACCATCTTACCCAGATACATAACGGCAACGCGATCGGAAATGTGCTGCACGACGGACAAGTCGTGAGCGATAAACAGATACGCGGTACCGAACTTGTCCTGCAGTTCCTTGAGCAGGTTCAGAACCTGGGCCTGAATGGAAACGTCAAGTGCAGAGACAGGCTCGTCGCAGATGATCAGCTTGGGCTTCAGAGCGAACGCGCGGGCAATGCCGACACGCTGACGCTGACCGCCGGAGAACTCGTGCGGATAGCGGTTGATGTGCTCGGGGTTCAGACCGACGACGTCCAGCAGCTCGCGGACACGCTCAATACGCTCCTCCTTGGTGCCCACGCCGTGAATGGTCATGGGCTCGGAGACGATCTCGCCAATGGTCATACGAGGGTTCAGCGAAGCATAAGGATCCTGGAAGATAAACTGCATCTCGCGACGCATATCCTTGATCTCATGCTTGCTCATCTCGGCAACATCTTTGCCCTGGAAGAACACCTTACCGGCGGTCGGCTTGGTCAAGCGCATGATGGTGCGACCCGTCGTGGACTTACCGCAACCAGACTCACCAACCAGACCAAAGGTCTCGCCAGGATAAATCTCAAAAGAGATGTCATTTACAGCAGAGACGACACGCTTGGAGAAGCGCTTGGCGAACATGCCGGACTCAGCGGGAAACTCCTTAGAGAGGTGCTCGACCTTCAGGAGCGGAGTGCGCTCGTTGGTATCTGCCATTACGCCTCGCCTCCCTTCTTGGAATCCTTGCGCGTACGGGACGTCTCAGGAGCGTTCTTGAGGAACTCGGGGTCACCGGAGTAGTGGCACGCAGAGTAATGACCAGACTCGGTGACAACGCGCTCGGGGCGCTGCTTGCGGCACTTGTCCGTCGCATAGGGGCAGCGAGGAGAGAAGACGCAGCCCTCAGGCAGGTTCATGAGCGAAGGCGGGTTGCCGTGAATCGGCGTAAGAGGCTTCTTCTCTTCGATGGCCTGCTCCGGGATGGAGCGGATAAGGCCCCAGGTGTAGGGGTGGCGGCTCTCGTAGAAGATTTCCTCAGCAGTACCGAACTCGACGGGACGGCCGGCGTACATAACCATGATCTTGTCAGCCATATCGGCGACAACGCCCAGGTCATGGGTGATCATGATGATGGCGTTGCCGTTCTTCTCCTGCATTTCCTGCATAAGCTCAATAATCTGAGCCTGAATGGTAACGTCCAAGGCAGTCGTGGGCTCGTCGGCAATCAGAATATCGGGGTCGCAGGCAAGAGCCATAGCGATCATGACGCGCTGACGCATACCGCCAGAGAACTGGTGCGGATACTCATTGACGCGCTTTTCGGGCTCGGGAATGCCAACGAGGTCCAAAAGCTCGGTGGCGCGCTTGAGCGCCTCCTGCTTGGAGTAGCCACGGTGCAGACGAAGACCCTCGCCTACCTGCTTGCCGATCTTATAGACCGGGTTCAAGGAGGTCATAGGATCCTGGAAGATCATCGCGATATCGTTACCGCGAATGTGCTGCATCTCTTCCTCGGTCATCTCGAGGATAGAACGACCGCGATAGCGAACGTCGCCGCCCTCAATCTTTCCCGGAGGCATCGAGATAAGGCCCATGATGGTCATGGCGGTCACGGACTTACCGGAGCCGGACTCACCGACGACGCCCAGGGTCTCGCCGCGATCGAGCGTGTAGGAGACACCGTCGACAGCGCGAACGACGCCATCCTCGGTGTGGAAATACATCTTTAGGTCATCGACCTCGAGCAGATGCTGGCCCTCGGGAACCGGCTGGTCCTTCAGGTCCACATAGTTCTTGTTCTTCTTCATCCTTATGCGTCCTTCATCTTGACGTCGAGGGCGTCGCGCAAACCGTCACCCAGCAGGGTGAAGGCGAGCACCGTCGAGAGAATTGCCAGACCGGGCATGATCATCATCCAGGGAGCAGTCAGCAGATACTGCTGACCGTCCTGAATCATGGAGCCCCACGAAGGCGTAGGCGGAATAACGCCCATGCCGAGGAAGGACAGAGCAGACTCGGTCAGGATGGCGCCACCAATGTTCATAGTCGCGTAGACCACGATGGAGGCGACGGAGTTCGGGAAGATGTGACGCACGACGATACGAGCATCAGATGCACCCATCGCGCGCGCAGCATCAACATAGTCGTTTTCCTTGACGGTCAAGATCGCAGAGCGGAAGACGCGCGCAATCGAAGGCCAGCCGAGAATACCGATGGCGATAAAGACGTTCTGAAGACCGCGGCCGATAACGGCGATCATGGCGACAACGAACAGCACGTACGGGAACGCCAGGAAGATGTCCGCACAGCGCATGATGATCGTATCCCAGATGCCGCCGTAGAAACCGGCCAGAGCACCCATGACCAGACCGATCAGCGTGGAAATCGCGGTGGCCATAATTCCGACAGACAGCGAAACGCGCGCACCGTAGATAACGCGGACGAGAATGTCGCGACCAAGGGCGTCGGTGCCAAACGGGTGCTCTGCACACGGAGCCAACAGCGACGTCTCGGCCATGGTGGTCGAGTCGGAAGCCGTCGGCGAACCGAGCCAGGGCTTAGCCCACAGATCAGCGGTCAGGGCAACCAAAACGACGATGATGATCCAGCAGACACCGATAACGGCGAGCTTGTTCTTGCGAAGACGCTTAAAAGCGTCGCCCCACAGCGTGCGGGACTTGGCGGGAGCAGATGCGGCCTTGGTGGCGGTAGCCTGCTCCTGAGACTGAGAATCAGTTTCCTGCATGAGACGTACCTCCCTTAGGCCTTATCCGACGGACCGCCAAGGCGGATGCGCGGGTCGAGGAATGCATAGCTAATGTCGACGAGCAGGTTGATCACCATGACGACGACAACGATGAGCGTAACGCCGCCCATAACGATGGGCCAGTCACGCATGCTAATGGCGCGATAGACCTCATAGCCGATACCGGGCCAGTTAAAGACCGTCTCGGTCAGGATGGCGCCCGAAAGCATGCCACCAAAGTCGACACCAATATAGGTAACGACGGGGATGAGTGCATTCTTAAGCGCATGCTTGACGATGATCGCGCGATTGGAGAGACCCTTGGCCTTTGCCGTACGGATGTAATCCTGGTTCATGACGTCAAGCAGCTGCGAGCGCATAATGCGGGCGGCATAAGCGGTCGAAACCGAAGCCAGCGTAATGGTCGGAAGCACATAGTGCATCCAATCCTGATACTGAGAGCTGGAACCGCCGGCACCCGAGATCGGCATGGAGATTGCACCGCCCGTAGCGTCCTTGAGGATGACGCCAAAGAACAGCTGCAGCAACATACCGAGCCAGAAGGCCGGGACCGCAACGAGGATCGACGTGGTGAGCGTTACCAAAATATCCCAGAAGGAATAACGCTTTACCGCCGAAATGATACCCGCGCCGATACCCATAATTGCCTCGAGCACGATGGCGCACGCGGCAAGTTTGACCGTATACGGATACTTCTGGGCAAAGATTTCCGTAACCGGCAGCTTGCGCTGATACGAATTGCCCAGATCGCCATGAAGCAGGCCGTTCATGTAATACAAGTAACGGTCCACAAGCGACGATTGAACGGGGTCGCCGTTCTCGTCAAGGATCGCGTTGCCGTCCTCGTCCGACTGGACCAGGTGATAGCGGACGCGAAGCTGAAGCTCCACCTCGGGGGACAGAGCCTTGTCTCCACCGATCAGCTTGATCGGATCTCCCGGCACGATATTCTGAAGGGCGAACAGAATCAGCGTAACGCCCAAAAAAACCGGGATGAACTGAAGCACACGTTTAACGATGTACTTACCCATACCACTCCCCTATCTAGGGATTAACCTAAATGGGATGCCGATCGCCAGACCGGCATCCCAAAATTACCATCAGCCAGTTTACCCCAGGTTAGGGAGAACTGTATGTTTCCCATGAGGTCTACGTAAATACTTGACCCTCACGGAAGCTGCAAACTCTTAGGCGAGCTCAGCGGTACCCAGCTCGGCGTGCTTCTGCGGATCGACATAGAGGTGCTTGATGCGATCGGAGCCGACGATGGTGTGCGTGTAGAACATCACCGGGATGACCGGGCAGTCGGCAGCGACCATTGCATCGGCCTCCTGCATCTTAGCGACGCGCTCCTCGTCGTCAACAATAGTACGAGCCTCGTCGACCTTGGCGTCGAACTCGGGGTTGTTGTAACCGGAGCGGTTGTCGCCACCGAGGGAATCAGAGTGGAACAGCGGATACAGGAAGTTGTCCATAATCGGGTAGTCGGCAATCCAACCCAGACGACCGAACTGATAGTTAAAGTTCTGGTACTGCTCGAGCAAGGCAGACCACTCAGGGGTATCGGAGACAGCGGTAACGCCAACCTTGGCGAGGTCACCGATGATGGACTCCATGATCTCCTTGTGACCGCCGTCCTGGTTGTAGGAAAGGGTCACGCTAATGCCACGATCCCCGTTAGCGCCAGCGGGAGCAACCTTGTCGAGGTACTCGTTAGCCTTGTCGACATCGTAGGCGCAGAACTCCCATGCGCCCTCCTTGTAGCCATCGATGCCCGGAGGAACAATGCCGTCGGCAGGGGTACGGGTACCCTTGAAGATGGTCTTGCAGATGGCCTCACGGTTGATGGCCAGGGAGATGCCCCTACGCAGGTCGGCGTTGTTGAAGGGCTCGGCCGTGGTGTTGCAGGTCAGATAGTACGTGGAAGGCTCGGCGCCGAGCAGCATGCGCTCGCCGTCACCCATGGTGTAGCCGTCCTTGGACACGCCGCGATCCTTCTTGGCGGCATCGATCTGAGCAACGGGAACGTCGCAGACATCGAGGTTACCGGCCTGGAACTCCTTGTAAGCAGTCTCCATGTCCTTGATGACCTGGAAGTGGATGCCATCGATCTTGGCCTTGTCGCCATAGTAATCGTCGAACTTCTTGAGGTTAATCTCCTGACCATCCTCCCACTTGCCGTCCATCATGAACGGGCCGTTACCGACCGGTGCAAGATAGAAGCTCTTGACATCGGACTCGGCGCACTCGGGAACCGGGGCCAGAGCCGGGTGAGAGGCGACGAAGGGGAAGTCGGCGTAAGCGGAAGACAGCTTGACGACGAGGGTCTCATCGTCGGGGCAAGTAACACCGCTGAGCTCGGTAGCGTTACCGGCAAGCAGGTCGTCATAGCCCTCGACCATAGAAAGGTGATAGGAGACCTCGGAAGGGCCGTACTCGGTAGCGATGGCCGACTTGGTGTTGACCAGACGCTCCCAACCGAGCTTGAAGGACTTGGAGGTAACGTCGTCACCGTTGTGGAACTTGGCCTTCTTGATCTTGAAGGTGAACTCGGTGGCGTCGTCGTTGGCCTCAAAGGACTCGCAAGCCAGCGGAACGATCTCGCCCTTCTCGGCGTCATAAGAGGTCAGAGCATCAAAGAGCTGGTACTCGACCTGAGTGCCCTGGTCCTCCTGGACGTTATAGGGGTCGATGCAGACCGGGTTGTTGATGTAGAAGTTCAGCGTCGAACCGGACTCAGAACCGGAAGCGTCGCCGCCCTTCTTGCCGCATGCGGCAAGAAAAGCCATGGAGCTCGCAGCAAGGGTACCGCCGACAAAGGCGCGACGACCCATAACGGGCTGGTGGAACATAGAATCAGCCATGCCATCCTCCTTATGAGATAGGACAAAGTAAGTTCGGTCGGACAACGTCAAGACAGCCCAATCGAACCATTCAAACGCGGTCCGCCGTTTTGGCTGGTTATACAAAGCGGACCAACGTATTGCAATACAGTAGCGCATTTTATGCACGATTTGGGGCTAATTCCGGTTAACGGTCGAGATTTTCTTTAGTTGGGCGAAGTATATGAGGATATTTTGATTCTGTTACAAATATGTAAACAAAAAGGGTCCCGCACTTGCGGGACCCTTTTCAAGTATTTATGCGGCTCGTGATTAGTAGCCCACGATGCCCTGCGGGAAGAAGAACATGCACAGCACGACGCACACGGCAAACACGACAGCCATAATGACGGTCAGGCGGTCAAGGTTCTGCTCCATAACGCCCGTGGCAGAGCTGGAGTTATACAGCGAGCTGGCAATCATATCCGAAACGCCGGTACCCTTACCGGAATGCATCAGGACGAGAATCGTCAGCGCCACGGCAGAAACAGCCCAAACGACAAACAGAAGAATCTGGAACGGACCCATAGATAAGCTCCTTAATAGAACAGTTCAAACTCCAGTACTGTACCACAATCCCCCGCTCTCCCCTACCTGCCACTCAAGGACGGGGTGGAAATGGCAGAAATACCAAAAAGGGGGTTGTCCGGTTGTGGACAACCCCCTTGCCAGAAAACGGTATTTGTTTTCTATTAGGCCTCGGTAGCGAGCACGCGGCCCGTCATCTCGGCGGAAGGCTCAATACCAGCCATGGTGAGCATGGTCGGAGCGATATCGGAAAGACGGCCGTCCTCGATACCGGTGAGCTTGGCCTTCTCATCAACGATGATGAACGGCACGCGGTTGGTGGTGTGAGCCGTAAACGGATGCTTGGAACCGTCGGAAGCAACGTCAAACATGTGATCGGCGTTGCCGTGGTCGGCGGTAATCAGTGCAAAGCCGCCCTTGGCGAGAATCGCCGGGACAACCTTGGACAGGGCATCGTCAACAGCCTCAACGGCCTTAACGGCAGCGTCGAAGACACCGGTGTGACCAACCATGTCGCAGTTCGCGAAGTTCACGATGTAGAAATCAGCGCGATCCTCGTTGATGGCGGCGACGAGCTTCTCGGTAACCTCGGGAGCGCTCATCTCGGGCTGCAGATCGTAGGTAGCAACCTTGGGGGAAGCGACGAGCACGCGCTCCTCGCCCTCCTTGGGCTCCTCGATGCCACCGTTGAGGAAGAACGTCACGTGGGCGTACTTCTCGGTCTCGGCAGTGTGCAGCTGCTTCAGGCCATTGGCGGCGATAACGTCGGCCAGGACGTTCTCGGGGAACGTCTTGGGGAAGGCGACCTCGACGTCAAACGTCGGATCATACTCGGTCATCGTCACAAAGTGCGAAAGCTTGATCTGCTCGCGCTCAAAGCCGTCGAACTCCTTGTCCGTGAACACGCGGGTCATCTGACGAGCGCGGTCGGGACGGAAGTTGAAGAAGATGGCCGCGTCGCCCTCGTGGATGCCCTCGTTATGGGCAGCGAAGGGCTCGACGAACTCGTCGCCGCGCGGATCCTTCTCATAGTAGGCCTTGATACCGGCAACGGGGTCGGTATCGGCATCGGACGCGTTGACCATGACGTCGTAGGCGCGCTGGATGCGCTCCCAACGATTATCGCGGTCCATGGCCCAATAACGGCCCGAGACGGTGGCAACGCGAGCGTCGCAACCAGTCTCCTCGGAGATCTTAGCCAGGAAGGCGCAGAACTCACTCATGTAACCGGCACCGGACTGCGGGTCAACGTCGCGGCCATCCATGAAGGCGTGGACGCGAACGGTCTTGACACCATGCTCGGCAGCCATCTTGACCAGAGCCTCGACGTGGTTCATGTGAGAATGAACACCGCCAGGGCTCATAAGGCCCATGAGGTGAAGGGTCTTGCCGTCAGCCTTGACGTCGTCCATAGCCTTGACGAAAACCTCGTTCTTGGCGATGGAGCCGTCCTTGATGGCATTGTTGATGCGCGAAAGCTCCTGGAACACGATGCGGCCGGCACCGATGTTGAGGTGGCCCACCTCGGAGTTACCCATCTGGCCATCGGGAAGACCCACGTCCTCGCCCGAAGCGCCGAGCGTGGTGTGGGGGTACTTCTCATACAGGCTGTCAAGGAAGGGCGTCTTGGCAGCGGCGACGGCGTTCTCGCCATCGGCCGGAGCCAGGCCGCAACCATCCATGATGATCAGGAGTGCAGGAAGATGACGCTGTGCCATATGTCCTACTCGCCTGCCTTGACGACCATAGAGGCGAAGTCGGCAGCCTTGAGCGAAGCGCCGCCCACGAGGGCGCCGTCAACGTCGGGCTTGGCGACGAGCTCGGCAATGTTGCCGGGCTTGGCAGAGCCACCATAGAGAACGCGGATGCCGTTAGCGAGCTCCTCGCCGAACATCTCCTTGAGGGTCTCACGGATAGCGCCGCAGACCTCCTGAGCGTCCTCGGCGGTAGCGGTCTTGCCGGTGCCGATGGCCCAGATGGGCTCGTAGGCGACAACGACCTGCTTGGGGCAGGTGATCTCAAGACCAGCAAGGCCAGCCTTGACCTGGTTCACGACGTGCTCGACATAGGTGCCAGCCTCGCGGACCTCGAGGGACTCGCCGCAGCAGAAGACGGGAACAAGACCGGCGGCAACGAGGGCCTTGGCCTTCTTGTTCTGATCCTCATCGGTCTCGTGGAAGTAATCACGACGCTCGGAGTGACCGATGATGCAGTAGGTGCAGCCAGCGGACTTGAGCATGTCGCAAGAGGACTCACCGGTGAAGGCACCCTTGGCCTCCCAGTACACGTTCTGTGCACCGAGGGCGATGGGGGCAGCCTGAATACGGTCATGAACCGTGGTGATGTCGATGGTCGGAGGGCAGACGAGCACCTCGACGCCAGCCGGAACCTCGGGCAGAGCCTGAGCCAGCTCGTCGGCGAGCTTGGCGGCCTCGGCGACGTCGTTGTTCATCTTCCAGTTACCAGCGATAAGAAGGGTGCGATTAGGCATCGAGAAGCGCCTCCACTCCGGGCAGGGCCTTACCCTCGACGAGCTCCATGGAAGCGCCACCACCGGTGGAGATCCAGCTCATCTTGTCGGCCAGGTTGAACTTGTTGACAGCTGCGACAGAGTCGCCACCGCCGATGATCGAGGTGCAGTCGGCCTCGGCGACAGCCTCGGCGATAGCCTGGGTGCCGTGAGCGAAGTTGTCGAACTCGAAGACGCCCATGGGGCCGTTCCAGAACACGGTCTTGGCGCCCTTGACGGCCTCGGCGTAGAGCTCCTCGGTCTTGGGGCCGATGTCCATGCCCTCACGATCGTCGGGGATAGCGTCGGAAGCGACAACCTCGGGAACAGCGTCCTCGCCAAAGTGATCGGCAACGCGGTTGTCGATGGGGAGCAGGATCTTGACGCCCTTCTCCTCGGCCTTCTTGAGCATCTCGCCAGCGCGCTCGACCCAGTCCTCTTCCTTGAGGGACTGACCAACGGACAAGCCCTGAGCCAGGAAGAAGGTGTAGGCCATGCCGCCACCGATGATCAGGGTATCAGCGGAGTCGATGAGGTGATCGAGAACGCCGATCTTGGAGGAAACCTTGGAACCGCCGACGATGGCGACGAAGGGGCGCTCGGGCTCGGCGAAGATGCCGGTCAGCGTGTCGACCTCCTTCTCGAGCAGGAAGCCAGCGACGGCAGGCAGGTAAGCGGCGGGGCCCACGACGGAACCCTGGGCGCGGTGAGCGGTGCCGAAGGCATCGAGAACGAAGACATCACCATAGGAAGCGAGCTTCTTGGCGATCTCGGGATCGTTCTTCTTCTCACGCTTATCGAAGCGGACGTTCTCGAGAACGAGAACCTTGCCCGGCTCGACGGCGGCGACAGCCTCGGCAGCCTTCTCGCCGTAGGTGTCGGCAACAAAGGCAACGTCAAGACCAGAGAGCTCGGCGAGCTTCTTGGCGACGGGCTCGAGGGACAGCTCGGGCTGGAAGCCGGTGCCCTCGGGACGGCCGAGGTGGCTCATGAGGATGACGCGAGCGTTGTGCTCAACGAGGTAGTTGATGGTGGGCAGGGCAGCCTTGATACGGGTGGTGTCGCCAACGACGCCATCCTTGATAGGCACGTTAAAGTCAACGCGGACGAGAACGCGCTTGCCGTCGACATCGATGTCGCGGACGGTCTTCTTGGTAAAGGCCATGTTTGCTTCTACCTTTCGTACGTGTCTGCCTCCCATTACGGCAGACGATTTCTTATAAAAAGGGCGCGACCCTAGGGTGTAAGCCCTATAAGGCCGCGCCCTTCTTTAGACGCTCAACGAGCTATTCGCTAAAAGCTAAATTAAGCAACGAACTTCTCGAAGTACTTGATGGTGCGGACCATCTGAGAGGTGTAGGAGTTCTCGTTGTCGTACCAAGAGGTGACCTGAACGAGGGTCTGGCCGTTGCCGAGGTCAGAGCACATGGTCTGAGTGGCGTCGAAGATGGAGCCGTGGGTCTCGCCGATGATGTCGGTGGAGACGATGTCGTCCTCGTTGTAACCGAAGGTCTCGGAGATGGTGGCAGCGTAGGCCTTCATAGCAGCGTTGACCTCGTCGACGGTGACCTTCTTGTCAACGACAGCGTAGAGGTTGGTGATGGAGCCGGTCGGCGTCGGGACGCGCTGGGCGGCACCGATGAGCTTACCGTTGAGCTCGGGGAGAACCAGGCCGATAGCCTTGGCAGCACCGGTGGTGTTGGGGACGATGTTGACGGCGCAGGCGCGGCTACGACGCTTGTTGCCCTTGCGCTGCGGGCCGTCGAGCGGCATCTGGTCGCCAGTCCAGGCGTGAATGGTGGTCATGATGCCGGACACGATGGGAGCGAAGTCGTTCAGACCCTTGGCCATCGGGGCGAGGCAGTTGGTGGTGCAGGAAGCAGCGGAGATGATGTTGTCCTCAGCGGTCAGCGTCTCATGGTTGACGTTGTACACGATGGTGGGCAGATCGCTGCCGGCCGGAGCGGAGATGACGACCTTCTTGGCGCCAGCGTTGATGTGGGCCTGAGCCTTAGCCTTGCTGGTGTAGAAGCCGGTGCACTCGAGAACGACGTCGACGTCGAGGTCGCCCCAAGGCAGGTTGTTGGCGTCGGCCTCCTTGTAGATCTTGATCTCCTTGCCGTCAACGGTGATGGAATCCTCGCCAGCAACGACCTCGTGATCGCGAGCGTAGTTGCCCTGCGTGGAGTCGTACTTCAGCAGGTAAGCGAGCATATCGGGAGAGGTGAGGTCGTTGATAGCGACGATCTCGGAGCCCTCATGACCGAACATCTGACGGAAGGCCAGACGACCGATGCGACCGAAGCCGTTAATAGCAACCTTTACTGCCATTGTGTCTCCTTTCGTAAGGCCCCCGCGAGCTACAGCGCCCGCCGTTGAGGCCCACAAACTAACCACTCGCCTAATATACCTTTTTTTTGACTTGAATTTCACGAGAATGCTCGAAATTGAAAATCAAATTTACGTTAAAACGTTTTAAAGACTAAAATAGCAGCTAAATCCATATATAAGACGTTACTTCAAACTACCTGTTTGCTTCAATGAGCTTTTCAAGCCGTAAAACACGATGGTAGAGGGCTGACTTCGACAAGGGAGGGTCAGCCATCTCCCCCAAATCACGCAGCGACAGATCAGGATAGCGCTCGCGCAGGTCGCAAAAGACCGCCAAGGCATCCGGAAGCGCATCGCGAAGGCCACGCTGCTCGAGCTCATCGATAAGCGCAAGCTGATGTTGGGCAGCACCGGCGCTTCTGGTCTGGTTGGCGAGCTCGGCATTCACGCGACGGTTCACATCGTTCTTAACCAACTTGACCGCGCGCGCCTCCTCAATCTCGGCAACGCTGCGCTTGGCACCAATCAGCTTTAATAGATGCTCGATTTCCTCGGCGCTCTTAATGTACACGGCATATGACCCCCGCCGTGCATTAACACGAGCATGGACCCCAATCTGCTCCAACAGATCGCAAAGCCCCTTGGCATATTGCTCGCCCTGCACCGCGATCTCCAAATGAAAATCGCCGCGTGGATCGGCCACGAAGCCGCCCGCGATGAGCGCGCCGCGGATATAGGCAAGCCTGCAGCAAGGACGGGCAACGATATGTCGGGGCACGCCGGCGACAAGTCCTCCCCTGCGATCGAGGATGCCCAGCAGCACCAGAGCCTTATCCAGGTCTGGCTGATCAGGCAAGGTGATGAGGTAGTTTCGAACCTTATGCAATACAGATTTACGGACGGTGAACTCCGTTTTGAGCTTAAGGATACGATGCGTCAGCGTGATCATCGTGCGCGCGACGGCTCCCGTCTCAGTCGCAACCGTCAAACGATACCGCCCAGAGCCGGTAAGCGAGAGCGTACCGCTCACGCGCGTGAGGGCGGCAAGCGTCGACAAGTCGCAGTATTCACATTCGGGTTCGCAGCGCGCGAGCTCGTCACGCACCTCGGCGGTAAACGACATGCAGGCCTATGCCTTCGCGTTGGCGCGCGACAGGTCGCGGTGGGAGATGCTCACATGATACTGAGCGCCTTCCAGGTAACGGGCCGTGGCCTCGGCAATGGCAACGCTGCGGTGCTGGCCGCCCGTGCAGCCGATGGCGATAGAAAGCTGCGGCTTACCCTCCGCGATATAGCCCGGCATCACCGTATCGAGCAGCTGTGTCCAAGCCTTCCAAAACTCCTGCGTCTTGGGATGGTCCAGAACAAAATCGGAGACCTTTTTATCGAGACCGGTCATCGTGCGCATCTCGGGATCGTAGAACGGATTAGGCAGGAAGCGGACGTCGATCATAATGTCCGCTTCGACGGGCATGCCGTGCTTAAAGCCAAACGAGAACACGTGGACGTCCATGAGCTGCTGGTCGGACAGCTCGGAAAATGCCATACGTAGCTTGTTGCGCAGCGCAGAGGTGCGCAGACGGCTCGTGTCGATAATCATATCGGCTCGGTCGCGCACGCCCTGAAGCTGAAGGCGCTCGCGCTGAATGGCATCGGCCGTAGTCTCCCCCGGCTTGGCAATGGGATGACGGCGGCGATTTTCGCTGTAGCGACGAATCAACACCTCGTCAGAAGCCTCCAGGAACACGATGTCGCAGCTCATCTCGCGCTCTTCGAGCGCGGCGACCGCATCGAGCAACTCGTCAAACAGCCCCTGGCTACGCAAATCGCAGGTGACGGCGAGATGCCTGCCCACGCCCGTATTGATGCCGACGAGCTCGGCAAGCTGGGCGATGAGACGCGGAGGCAGGTTATCGATGCAAAAATAGCCCATGTCCTCGAACACGTGCATGGCCTGTGTGCGGCCCGATCCGGACATTCCGGTGATGATGACGATATCGGGGATGCGCTCCGAGCGCTCCGCCGCATCCATGGCATCTCCCTTTTGCATGTGCTGCCTCCCAAAAACAAGCGCGGGACCCAGCAACCCGGATCCCGCGCGGTCAATTGCCTATATTGAGTATACCGCCCCGAGCGGATACGAGGCCTGTCTTACGCCTCAAGCGCAGCCTTGAACCAACTCGTAATACTCGTGGGGTGTGTGATGGCGGTGCCGACGACAACGGCCCAGGCGCCAGCATCGATCGCGGCGCGAGCCTCCTCGGGCGTATGCACGCGACCCTCGCAAATGATGGGAAGGCCGGGGAATTCCTCAGTCGCCTGGCGCAGGAGCGGCAGATCGGGACCGTCGGCCATGGTGCAATCGATAGCGGCAACACCATGAGACAGCGTGGTGGACACCAGGTCGAAGCCCATGTCAACAGCACGACGAATATCCTCGATGGTGGCACAGTCGGCCATCAGGAGCACGCCCTCCTCGTGCAGCGGACGGAAAGTATCCTCGACCGACTTGCCGTCGGGACGCGGACGATCGGTGGCGTCGATCGCCACGATATCGGCACCCGCAGCAACGCAGGCGCGAGCGTGACGCAGCGTCGGCGTGATGTAAACGCCCTCGTGCCCATCCTTCCACAGGCCGATAACAGGAACCTCACAGCGACCCTTAATGGCGGCAATGTCGGCAAGGCCCTGGCAGCGAATGGCGGCGGCGCCGCCGAGCTCGCAAGCACGAGACATTTGAGCCATGGTCTCGGGCGTACGAAGCGGCTCGCCCATATACGCCTGAACGCTCACGACGAGCTTACCCTTCAGGGATTGAATCAAAGGATCGACGGTCATGTTCGACTCAACCTTTCTCAAAACAGCCTTCTGAGACACCGCACCTTGACGTTCAAACCGTCGCTCGCGTACCGAAGTACGCTTCGCTCCTCTTTCACGTCAATCTGCGGCACCTCAGAAGGCGCACTTGGTAGTTATGTTTACTTCAACGAGGCAAGAAGGTGTTCGGCGGCACCGATAAGCGGCGCATCGCCCTCCAGAGAACCGATGAGGATCGGCGTGTCCTGAAGCGGATCCAGCGCCTGGCTGGCATAGCCCTCGTGTACCGAATCCTTCCACGTCTGCGAACGCCAATCGGGACCTTGGTGAATCACGCCGCCCGAAAGCACGATGACCTCGGGATCCAAGATGTTGGCGAGCGAGCCTAAGCTGGCGCCCAGTGCAAAGCCGGCGTCATGGATGACCTCGGTCGCCTTTGCGTCGCCTGCACGGCACAGGTCGTTCACATCGCGACCGACCGAAGGACGGCTGGGGTCGACGCGGCCAAAGCGCTCATCGTACATACGACCAATGGAAGTGCCCGAAGCAACCGACTCCAGATGGCCGGAACGCCCGCAGGCGCAGGGAATGCCGGCGGCAGCCGAGCACTCGATGTGGCCCATATGGCCAGCAGCACCATGGAAGCCCTGCATCACGCGGCCGTTCTCGACATATGCGCCGCCGATGCCCGTACCGATGCCAAGACACAAGACGGAGAACTTGCCCTTGCCGACGCCCCAGTGGGCCTCGCCCAGAGCATGAGCCTGCACGTCGCCTACAACGGCAACGGGAAGACCGAGATCCTCGCGCAGACGCGGCCCCAACTGAACGCCGGACCAGCCGGGCATGATCTCATTGGCATACGCGATGGCGCCCGTCTTGGGGTCGACGACACCGGCGGCGCCAATACCGACACCAAGGACCTCGACATCGGGGTTCGCCTCAATGGCGGCCTTAATAGACGCCTCGATGCGCTGGAAAACTGCCTCGCCGCCCTCTTTGGCCTCGGTGGGAACCTCAGCTTCAAAGACCGGATGGGGCACGCTGCCATCAGCCGGATACTCCATAATGGCAGTCGCGATCTTAGTTCCGCCGATATCGACAGAGCAGACGTACTTGTTCTCCATGTCGTTCTCCTTCGGAGATAAAAAACAACTACAGGAAATGCGCCGTCAGGCTAGCCTTCACAGCGCGGGTAAAGGTTTTCCAGGTGCCCGAGATAGCCGAGAAACCGTGTGGCCATTGACCTAATGGGTCATGGCCACACGGTTGAACGGCGAGGTCGGGTGCCTGGGGAAGCTTTACAGGAGACCGTTGTCCTGGAGGACCTTCCTAATAGCCTCGACGTTCTCGCCGGTCATGGCCTTCACCGGGCGCGGCATGGTCGGGCTGTCGAAGATACCCATGAGGTTCATAGCGGTCTTGAAGGCGCCGACGCCACCGGCATAGCCCTGGACGCCCGAGGTGACATCCCAGATGTGCGAAATCTCATTGAGGCGATCCTGCTCGGCCTTGACGGTAGCCCAGTCACCAGCCTGAGCGGCCTTCCACTGACGAACGTAGCCCTCGGGCTCAACGTTGGCGAGACCCGGGACAGAGCCGTCGGCGCCACCGAGGTAAGCGCCGTCGACAACAACCTCGTGGCCGGTGAGGATGCTCATCGGACGGCCGTTCTTCTCGTTCTCCTGAACGAGGTAGCGGAACGAGATGTCATCACCCGAGGAATCCTTGACGCCAGCAAGGACGCCCTCGGCGCCGAGCTTGGCAAGGAGCTTCCAGGGGAGCTTGGTGTGAACGCAGACGGGAATGTCATAGGCAAAGATGGGCAGGTCGAGCTCCTCGTGCAGGATGCGGAAGTGCTCCTCGACCTCGGTCATGCCCTGCAGGGCATAGAACGGGCAGGTGGCGACGAGGGCATCGGCGCCCAGCTCCTGAGCGACCTTGCCGTGCTCAATCATGCGCTCGGTCTCGGTATCGATGATGCCGACCAGAACAGGCACGCGGTGGTCGACGATGCGGACGGCCTCGGCGATGATCTGGCGACGACGCTCGTCGGTGGAGAAAACGACCTCACCCGAAGAGCCCAAGAAGAACAGGCCATCGACGCCGGCATCGATCATGCGGTTGATGCTGCGCTCAAAGGAGGCAACATCGAGCTGGTGATCTTCGGTATCGGGAACAACGACGGGAGGGATAACGCCGGTGAATTTCTGAGTTGCCACAAGAATCTCCTTAGTTGTCTGGCGGGCGGCCCTATGCCACCCACTCTTGTTGGCAGTGTCCAGGCCGTCTAGGCCAAAGAACACGAGTAGAACGTTTGGTTAAAAAAGTCTACGACTTCGTTTTCGAACGCATTGATGCGCTCGTGAGCGTATTTTGCATAGATGATATGCCTCCGGTCACACTCAAGACCGTTGAATACGGCAAACTGATCCTTGGGATCGCTCACGGTATCCATAAGCGATGTGCCCATGAGCACCGATCCGCGCACCCGAGACGACAGCACCTCGAGGCCGCCAGGAAGCGGATTGGCAACCGCCGTGCAGGCGAGGCCCCGCTCGTCCAGAGCAGAAACCGCCAGCGCGACTCCGCCGCCAAGACCCTCGCCCCATGCAAAGATGCGGTCGGGGTCCATGCCATCAAGATTGCGCGCGACCTTCGCCAGCGCGCAACCCCAACGGACGCGCTCGACAAAAGCGGGCGAAGAAATCCCCCGCTGCAGGTCGTCCGCACCAGCAACATCGTCATCCAGCGCGAGGACGGCATACCCCATGGCGGCAAATCTCGTCATGTGATGCCAGCCGCGCACAGGCCGATCGATGTCGTGGAACATCAGGCACAACGGCACGCGCTCAGATACTCGGGCACGACCGACAGGCTCGATCAAACGAGCGTGAATCGCATCGTCACCGAACTCAAAGGAGACCTCCGAGTAACGGGCGCAGGGGTTAACAAAGTCAATCGCCGTAATGGCCAGGCCTTGAATCTCAAGATTCGAAGCGCATGCCTCTAAATCAGAAACATCTGCTTGGACATCACCGCACCAGTCCCGATATTCTGCGAGCCTTGACGAAACCGTTCCAGGAATTCCCACAAGCCCGGGGACAATCAGCTCGTCAACATTGCTCTCGCACTTAGACATGAGCCTCCCTTCCCTTGCAGAAAAACGGAATGATCAAATCGTCAAAATCCTGAATCTCCTCGTGGCCAAAGCCTTCAAAGAACTCATGACGCTTTTCGCAGGTCAGATTGTTATAGACCGCAAACTGCGTCGCTGGCGGACAGACGATATCGGCTGTGCCGGTGCCAAACAGCACGGGGCATTTGACCATAGGGGCAAAGTTCTTGGAATCGAAGTACGCCAGCTTGGCATAGGCTTCGTCAATACGAGTCGAGTCCTCGTCAAACCAGCGAGACCAATAGCGCAGGCCCTCGTAGGCAATGTCGTCGGCATCCAAATCCCAGACCAGGCGGAAATCTGACAGGAAGGGATAGAGGATGGCGGCACGATTGATAAGCTCGCTGTTAAGCGCACAGGTCGCAATGCCCAAACCGCCGCCCTGCGACGCGCCGTTCACAAACACACGCGCAAGATCGATGCCCTCGAGCTCGCGAACGATGCGGCACAGGATGCGAATATCTTGGTGCAAGCGGACATAGTAGAGGTTGGCCGGATCGCCGTCGATACCGGCGACAATATGGCCCGCGACCGTCGTACCCTCAAATCCGCCAATATCCTCGGAGGGACCGCCCTGACCAGGACAGTCAAGCGCGATGAGCGCCATGCCCATGCCCGCAAACGACGCCTGCTCAAACCAGCTGCGGCTTGCACCCGGATACCCATGGAACTGAAGTACCAATGGCACGGGCTCGTCCGAGACGGGTTTAAGGTACTTGGCATGCAGGCGAGCGCCACACATGCCGGTATACCAGAGGTCGAAAAGCTGGCAGGTCACGGCATCGGTGACCGATGCCGTCTCGATCGCATAGTCAAGCCCGACGGCGTCGGCCTCGGCCATGCGGTCCTTCCAAAAGAGATCGAAATCTGATGGACGGGGCATGGCGCCTCGATATTCACCAAATTGATGTTGCAGCTCCTGAGCACTTGGCATGGCTCGTGAACCCAACCTTTCGAAATCGCAACGGAGGTGCGCCCGGCAAGGGAACCGGGCGCACGGGAGGGAAAGCGAGACTACTCGCCGAGCTTGGGATGCAGCAGCGACGGTGCAGCGCCGAGCAGCATCTTGGTGTAGGGGTCCTGGGGGTGCTGGAAGACCTGCTTGGCCTCGCCCTGCTCGACGATCTTGCCGCCATTCATAACGATGATGTCATCAGAGATATAGCGGACCGTCTGGATGTCATGGCTGATGAACACCATGGCCAGGCCGAGCTCCTTCTTAAGGTCGGTCAGCAGGTTCAGAATCTGCGCGCGGACCGAAACGTCCAGAGCCGAGGTGGGCTCGTCGGCGATGATGGCATCGGGGTTCAGCGACAGGGCACGGGCAATTGCGACGCGCTGGCGCTGGCCGCCCGAAAGCTGGCCGGGAAGAACCTCAGCGGCAGAGCTGGGCAGACCGGTGAGCTCCAAGAGCTCCTTGACGCGCTTCTCCTGCTCGGCCTCGGTACCCAGGTTGTGGACGCGCATGGGGTCGAGCAGTTGCTCGCGAACGACCATGCGGGGGTTGAGCGCCGTGGCCGGGTTCTGGAACACGACCGAGATAACGCGACCCATGTGGCGACGGTCCTCGGCGGTACGTTTGGTAACGTCCTTGCCCTTAAAGTAGACCTTGCCGCTCGTGGGGGCCTGCAGGCCGCACATGACGTTGGCGGTGGTGGACTTACCGCAACCGGACTCGCCGACGATGCCGATCGTCTGACCGGGCATGAGCTTAATCGTTACACCCTGGACGGCGTGAACCAGGTTAGGGTGGAGAATCGAACCGGTACGGGTCCTAAAGGTGACGTGGACGTCATCAAGGAAGATGATCGGCTCGACGCCGTTGACTGCGGTCTCGCTCATCTACATCACCTCCGCGTGAGGGGTCAAACCATTTGCCTTGAGCACCTCGTCGGGGAGCTCGGAATAGAAGTGCTCGGTGCCGGGAACGCGCTTGAAGACCGGACGGGTGTCCAGGCCAATACGCGGATGGCTCGAGCGGGGCGCGAAGCGATCGCCCTTGGGGAAATCGCGCGGGCTCGGAACGGCGCCGGGCACCTGGTGCAGGCGGCCCGAACCGCTCTCGATGGACAGAACGGAACCCAGAAGGCCGCGGGTGTACTCGTGAATCGGGTTGGTGAGCAGCTCCTTGGTGGGTGCCTGCTCGATAACCTGACCGGCGTACATAACCGTGATGTTATGGGCGACCTCGGCGACCAGCGCCAGGTCGTGCGAGACGAAGATCATGGCAAAGCCGAGCTTGGCCTGAAGGTCGTTGAGCAGCTTAATGACCTGCTTCTGGACGGTAACGTCCAGAGCGGTCGTGGGCTCGTCACAGATAACCAGCTTGGGGTCGCGGGTAAGGGCCATAGCGATCAGAACACGCTGACGCTGGCCACCGGAAAGCTCATGCGGGTAGCTCTCGAGCGTACGCTTGGGGTCGAGGCCCACGAGCTCCAGGAGTTCCTCGGCGCTGCGGGTGCCGCCGCGCTTGGTGAGCTGCTTCATCTGGGCAGAGATGAGCATGGAGGGGTTGAGCGAGGACAGGGCGTCCTGATAGACCATAGCGATATCGGTACCGCGCAGGCCGAACCACTCCTTCTTGCTCATCTTGAGCAGGTCACGGCCCTCCCAGAGGACCTCGCCGGAAAGGTGCTCGTCCTCATCGGTCAGGCCCATGATGGCCAGCGTGGTGATGGACTTACCGCAACCGGACTCGCCCACCAGGCCCATAGTCTGGCCAGGACGGACGTCAAAGTTGACATGGTCGACGACGTTGATATCGCCGTGGTGCTCAAACTGGATGCAGAAATCGCGGACCGAAAGGATCGGTTCGACAGACTCGTCGGGCACATGGCGATCGTCACGCTTGAGCTCGACATCGCGCAGGGCGCCAAGGCGAGCGGAGAGGGACTGGGCTTGCTCCTTATAGGCGCGAACGGGGTCGGAGACCAGCAGGTCGGCCTCGCGGCGCTTGGAGGAATCGGTCGGATCCAGGGCGGCGGAGGGAGCAGCGGCCATGGCGTCGGTAATGCCCTCGGAGAGGATGTTGAGCGCCAGGCAGGTGATCATGATGGCCAGGCCCGGGAACAGCGCCTGCCACCAACGGCCGGCGAGCACGCCGCCGCGGGCGTCGGCGAGGATGTTGCCCCAGGTAGCGGTGGGCTCCTGGATACCAGCGCCGATGAAGGTCAGCGAGGCCTCGAAGATGATGGCGTCGGCGACCAGGGTAACGGTGAAGACCATGATCGGGGCGATGCAGTTACGCAGAACATGCTTGATCAAAATCCACGGAGCCTTGGCGCCGGAAACGATGACCGCGCGGACATAGTCCTCGCCGTACTCGGACACGATGTTGGCGCGCACGATACGGGCAATCTGCGGAGTGTACATAAAGCCGATGGCGAAGATGATCGACGGCACGGAGTTGCCCAGGATGGAGACGAAGACGGCCGCGAGGGCGATGCCCGGGATGGACATGATGATGTCCAAGATACGCATGATCGTCTCGGAGACGGCCTTGCGCGAAACCGCTGCAAGGGCGCCCACGACCGAGCCGCAGACCAGAGCCATGGCAGTGGCGCCAAAGCCGATAATCAGCGAGTAACGACCACCGTAGAGCATACGCGACAGAATATCGCGACCCTTATCGTCGGTACCGAAGATAAATCCGTTGCCGGGAGCCTGGCGAGCCGTAAAGATCTCGACCGGGCTATAGGGGGCAAGAAGGGGCGCCAGAATCGCAGTCAGGGCGACCAGCACCAGCACGACGGCGGCAATCTTAGAAGACAGCGTCATCTTCTTCCAGCCACCGAGCTTGAGCCCCTTGGAGGCAGCCTTCTCGAGCTGCTCGGTTTGCTTCTCTCGAATCTTTACCATAATCTACACCGTCCTGATGCGCGGGTTGATGAGCAGGTAGAGCATGTCAACCACGATGTTGATGATGATGAAGGCAAGAGCAACGACGATAACGACGCCCTGAACCAGGTTCGCCTCGTTGCCCTGAACGCCCTGCAGAATCGCGGTGCCCATGCCGGGGAGGTTGAAGATAACCTCGATGACGACGGCGCCGCCCATAAGGTAACCGATCTTAAGACCGAGGGTGGTGACCGGGGTGATCAGCGCATTGCGAAGAACGTTGATGCCGACGACGACCTTCTCGGGAACGCCGGCGCCGCGAGCCATACGGACATAATCCTTGTCGAGCTCCTCGACCATGGCGGTACGCACGATACGAGTCATCTGGCCCGTCAGCGGAAATGCCAAGGCGATAGCGGGCATGATCATACGTCCCAGATAGCCAACCGGATTCGTGGTGAAGTGAGGCAGAGCACCCGATGCCGGGAGCACCTTAAGGTAGGAAGAGAACAGCAGGATCAACAGAACGGCAAGCCAGAACGACGGGGTTGCCAAGCCGGCGATGGAAAAGACGCGGATCACTTGGTCCGGCCATTTGTCGCGATACAGTGCCGCGATGACGCCGAGCAAAAACGAAACGACCGCACCGATGGCAAGACCGATGAAGGTCAGCTGCATCGTGACGGGCAGGGCCGTGGAGATGCGCTTGGCAACGGAGTTGCGAGCAGCACCATAGGTGCCCATGTCGCCATGAATCAAATCGCCCATATAGCGCACGTAGCGCACGGGCCAGGGGTCGTCCAGACCATACTTCTCATGGTACTCGGCAACCGCCTCGGGCGAGGCACCGTCACCCAACGCCGTGTAGGCGGGGTCGGTCTTGGAGAACGACATAAGGAAGAACACCAGGACGGTGACGCCCAATGCCATGATCGGCAGCGCCACAAGACGCCTTCCAATCAAACGTAGCAAGTTGTTCACGTTCTCTCCCCTTTCTTTTGTCGGTAGGACCAACTGGTATATGAGTACGGATACTCATTACAAGACCCGAGCGACATCGTTGCCGCCCGGGTCTTTGTTTCAACTATGAGGATACGGTCCCAACGACCGACATCCTGCATACAGACTCAAGCGAGTCTTACGCCTTGACGGTCGCAACGCCCCTGAAGGACATGCTCGTCGTGCCGATGCCCTTGAAGCCATCGAGGGCCTCGCCGTTGGGCGCAGTGGACGGATCGTCCCAGGAAGCGGAGACGGTCTTGACGTGGACAACGGGGTACAGAACGGCGTTGTCGGCAATGATGTCGAAGCACTCGTTCCACTTCTTCTGCTGCTCGTCGCCCTCGGCGGCAAGAGCCTCGTCCATGAGACCGTGGAGCTTCTGCCACTCAGCGGACTCCTTCCACGGGCAACGGGTCTGCATCCAGACGTTGTCGCCGTACCACCAGTTGAGCAGCAGGTCGGGGTCGGCGCCGAAGCAGGAAGGATCGCCAGGGGCAAGGAGGATATCGTAGGCCTCGCCGCCGTCGATGGCAGCGTAGGTGGCCGGCGAGGTATCGGTCTGGATGGTCACATCGAAGCCGAGAGCGTCGAGGTCGTTCTTGACCTGGGCGGCCATGCCCTTAATCTGCTCGTTGTCGGTGGTACGCAGGGTGATGGCACCCGGGGTGATGCCAGACTCCTCGATGAGCTTCTTAGCCTTCTTGGCGTCGGTCTTGTACACCGTGGAAGCCTCATGATAGTTGGTGAAGCTCTTGGGCAGGTAGCAGCTGGCAGCGGTGGCAAGGCCGGCGAAGGTGTTGCTGACCATCTTCTCGGTGTCGAGCGCATACATGACAGCCTGACGGACCTTGACG
The DNA here is from genome assembly GCA_902489945.1 of uncultured Collinsella sp. Lineage (GTDB taxonomy): Bacteria > Actinomycetota > Coriobacteriia > Coriobacteriales > Coriobacteriaceae > Collinsella. Next base: position 18,476 of record CABUBZ010000006.1, on the reverse strand, counting down.
TTGTTCCAAGGCTCCTTGGCGACGTTGAACATGATGAAGCGAGTGCCGAAACCCTGAACGTTATCGATCTTGCAGCCGGCGCTCTCGAGCTGGTCGACGGCGTCAGCGGTAACGAGCTCCATAACGAGCGTGGAGCCCTCCTGCTGAGCGGTAACGCGAGCGGTGGGGTCGGTCAGAATGCTGTACTGGATCTTCTTATCCTCGGCAGCATACTCACCGTTGTACTCGGGGTTGGGAACCAGGGTGATCTCGGTATCGGAGATAGAGTCGTACATCCAGGGGCCAGAGCCGATCGGCTGCTTGGCGCGATCCTCCTCGGTCTGGGTGGCCGGGGTAACGCGGACGATGGCCAGACGATCCTTGAGCAGGGAGAAGTTGGGGACCTTGGTCTTGACCGTCACGGTGCTGGCGTCCTTGGCCTCGATGGACTCGAAGGGCTGGAAGAACGGAGCATAGGTAGCGGAAGCGGCGCAAGCGGTGTAGGAGGCAACGACATCGTCAGCGGTGACCTCGGTGCCATCGGAGAACTTGGCGCCCTTGCGGATGGTGACCTCGAAAGTGGTGTCGTCCACAGACTTGGGATCGTCGGTGGCGAGCTCGTTGAAGGTGCTGTAGTCGTGGTAATCGATGCCGTAGAGGCCCTCGACGACGTGCCAGTTAGCACCCAGGCCCACAGCGGAGCCGGTGCTGGCGGGATCGAAGCTGGACGGAGCGTAAGCGGAACCAGCGGTGATCACGCCGCCGCCACGGTTGGCGGAATCGGTGGAACCGGAAGCGGAACCCTCGTCGCTGGAGTTGCCACCGCAGCCGGTGAGACCAAGCCCTGCGACAGCAGCGACGCTGCCGGTGAGGCCGAGGAACGAACGCCTGGACATACCCTTGTTGATGATGGCCATGTCTTCTCCTATCAATAGAGAATCTTACCCGGGAGCACCTAGACGTGCCCCCGCGCAACTTGCGGACGATATATACCTTACCTACCGACGAGCCCAACTGAGGTGCCGCGCTCGGCGACCGATACATACATACGCTTGAACGGTATTTACTACCGTTCACCGAATTCATTGACAAACGATTCGCCAGACAGTATGTATCACCGAGGTGAGATATCAGTCTTCGTCAACCCGCAGGATAGCAGGGTTGTTCACCATGGCTAGTCAAACGTTTTAGCGTTAATAAAACCCGAAATCGGCTGGTAATCGCCGTGAAATACATGATTGAAAATCACGCAATCATGTATATCAGTTGTTTAGAGGCGTGTTTAGTTTTCGGATTGCTTTGCCGCCGCCTCGGTGCGCTCGGCATTCCATGCAACGAGCGCCTCGTGAACCGCTTTGGCGACATCGGCAGGAATGCCTCGAACTTCCGCGATCTCTTGCTCGCTCGCCGCGCGCAAACGCTTCATCGAGCCAAAATGGCGCAAAAGGGCACGTTTTCTGGTGGGTCCCACGCCTGGAACGTCATCGAGTACCGAAACCGTCATGGCTTTATCGCGCAATTCGCGATGGAACGTGATGGCAAAACGGTGCGATTCATCGCGCACCTGTTTAATTAGATAGAGCGAGGCAGACCCGGTCGGCAGCACGACGGGAGTCTCGTCCCAAGGCACAAAAACTTCCTCATCGGCCTTTGCCAAGCCACAAACTGGTATATCGAGCCCAAGAGCCTCAAGTTGCTTGATCGCAGCGGTCAATTGCGGCTTACCGCCATCGACAACGAGCAAATCGGGGCGCGAGCCAAAGCGCTCGTCGGCCATGCGCTCGGGAGCATAACGTCGTCCCAAAACCTCGGACATCGACACGAAGTCGTTTGCCTCGTCCAATTCGGCCTGAATTTTAAAACGACGATACTGACTCTTGTCGGCGCGCCCGTTGGTAAACACCACCATCGAGGCGACCGTAAAGGTGCCATGCAGTGTAGAGATATCGAAGCACTCGATACGCAACGGCGGCGATGGCAGCGCCAACGCACTTTCGAGCTCCAGGAGCGCTTGATTGGTGCGGTCGTCAGCGTACCCCGTTCGCATCATGTAGCGCATGAGGGCATGGCGCGCATTTTTGGATGCCATATCGAGCAGACGGTGCTTTTCGCCACGCTGCGGCCTATGGAGATGGCAGGAACGCTCACGCTTGCCCGCAAGCCACTCCCCCAGCGCTTCCGCATCCTCAAGCTCGACGGAAAGGTTGACCTCAGCTGGAATATCAGCCGTCTCGTCGTAATAGCGCTTAAGAAAGCCCGACTGGAGCTCTTCCTCGTCAACATCAAGACCCTTGTCGAGAATGAACTCGCAGGTGCGAACTGTTCGGCCCTCGCGAACGACGAAGACGCAAGCGGCGGAGATGGTCTCCTCGCGATAGAAACCGATGACATCTATATCGACACTGGAGGGAAAAACGACTTGCTGACGATCGTCCAGACCCTTGATGACCTCCAAACGACGTTTGACGCGTGCCGCGCGCTCAAAGTCGAGCGCCTCAGCGGCATCCGTCATCTCGGAGGTCAGCTCATCGACGACATCCTTGCGATGGCCCGACAAAAAGCGCTCGACACGCTTGACGTTCTTGGCATAGTCTGCCGGGGAAATCACGCCGACACACGCACCCGGGCCGCGCCCGACATGGTAGTCAAAGCAGGGGCGCCCGTTTTGCGCGCAAATCATATTGACGATGTCTTCCTCGCCCTTGTGGGACTCGACGATACGGCGACAACGACGCCACTCCGCACAGGATGCGGAGCAGATGGGGATAACCTTGCGCAGCGTATCTATCGTCTCACGTGCCGCGCGGCTATCGGTATAAGGTCCAAAATAGCGCGTTCCCGGCTTATGACGCTCACGCGTGTATTTGATAGCGGGATACAGGTCGCCCTTTGTAATGGCGATAAAGGGGTAGCTCTTGTCATCCTTGAGGTCGACGTTAAAGTACGGATGGTACTGACCAATCAAATTGCGCTCGAGCACCAACGCCTCGTGCTCGGTCTCCACCACGATATAGTCAAAGCTCGCCACCAGCTGCATCATCAGCGGGATCTTCTGGCGCTCGTCCTGCAGCGTCACGTACTGACGCATACGGGCGCGCAGGTTTTTCGCCTTGCCCACGTAGATGACATCGCCCTTGGCGTCTTTCCAAAGGTAGCAGCCGGGCTGCGTGGGAACGCGCGAAACCTGCTCGGCAAGCGTTGGAATGTTGTCGTGACCGGCCACGCGCACCTACTTGCGACGAATCAGCGCCGAGACCTCGGGCATCTTAAGGACGACGGCAAGGCCAAAGGTAACAGCAAGCGAGACGACACCCGCAACGCAAACGTAGCCAAGAGTAATCAGAATCGAGCCGCCAAGTGCCCCGACAAAGTGCTCAAGCGCCCACATGACGCCGGCGCCTGCGGCAGCACCCAGGCCACCAAGCAAAAGGCCAAAGAAACCGCCATGCAGGATAGATTTAACCTGAAGACCACGCAGACGACGACGCAGCCACCACAGCGAGCAACCGACCAAGATCACGTAGTCGACGACATACGAAAGCGCGATTGCCGGCATACCGAAGCCCAGCACAACGCCAAACAGCAGAACCGAGCCGGCCTGGCCGATGGCGGAATACAGGCAATAGCGGCTATAGGGCTTCATGTCGAGCAAGGCAGAGAAGCTCTTCTGCATCAGCACGACCACGCCGTAGAGCGGCAGCGAGAACGCCAGGTAGACAAGGAACTCGGACACCAGCGCCACGCCGGAATCATCGAACTTGCCAGCGCAGTAGATCATGTTGAGCGGACGCGCGAAGACAATCAGGTACAGCGCGAACGGAACCAGGAAGAACAGCATCTGGGCGACGCCACGCGAAATGCCCGTGCGAACGCTGTCGTAATCCTTCTCCTGTGCGTCGTGAGAGAGCTCGGTATAGAGCGCCGTCGAAAGCGAGGCGGCAATCAGCGCGTAGGGCAGCGTGTACCACAGGCGCGCATAGGCGATGACGGAAGGACCGGTCTCGGGCTGGACCACCAGCGCGGCAGCGTTCGTGATAGAAGTCGAGACAAACATGCACACCGTAGCGAGCAGCGTCGGGATACCGAGCGCAATCGTCTGGCGCAGTGCGGGGTCCTTAAAGTCGATATGGATATGGGGATGCACGCCGTGCTTGCCAAGCGCGGGGATCTGACAAGCCATCTGAACAAAGACACCGAGGGTCGTACCGGCCGCAATCAAGATGATGCCGGCACGTTCGCCAAACTGTGCGGACACGGGCGCAAAGCCCATAAAGCTCGCAATGACGATCACATTGTTGAGGACCGGGGCAAACGTCGACCAGAAGTAGTCGCGGTGTGCGTTGAGAACGCCCGAGAACACCGAGCCCAAACCATAAAACAGAATCTGGATGGCGAAGAAACGGAACATGAACGCAGCGGTATCCATGCTGCCGCCGTCACCCGAAAGGAACGATTGCGTCCAAATAAAGCCCGGAGCGAACACGGTCCCCAGCAACGAAATGCCACCCAGCACCAATAGCAGAATACCGAGCAGGTTGCCCACGTACTCGTTCGAGGCCTCGCGACCCTGCTCACGCCTCACGCCCATGTACACGGGCAAAAACGCCGTCACGAGCATGCCGCCCATCACGAGTTCGTAGAGCATATTGGGCAGGTTGTTGGCGACCTGATAGGAGGACGAGAGCAGCGACATGCCGATAGCGGCCGCCATTGCCCATGTGCGGATAAAGCCGGTGACGCGAGACACGATGGTCAGGATGGTCATAAGCCCGGCGGAACGACCAACCGTGGAGTAGTCCGACGAGCCCATATCATCAGTGCCATCTCGCGACGAAGAAGCTTCGGATGAGGGTGTCTGAGGCGCAGATTCTTTTGCAAAATGAGCTCCGCACTTCAATTCTTCCTGCGGCATCGCTCAGTCCTCTCTCGTAATCGGGGCGACCGTCGCCCCGCAAAATGCAATTAAATCATCGGGTGCAAGCTCAAGCTGATAACCACGCTTGCCACCCGAAATAAAAATGGTATCCCAAAGGACACATGTCTCATCAATGAGCGTCCGGTAGCGTTTTTTCATACCGACCGGACTGCAGCCGCCGCGAACGTAGCCAGTCGCCGCAAGCAAATCCTTCACATGCATCATGGCCAAGGACTTCTCCCCCGCGGCACGCGCGGCGGACTTTAGATCGAGCTCGTCGGCAACAGGGATGCAGCACACGACATGGTCGTTGGACGGCGTCACGCAGACCAAGGTCTTAAATCCTTGTCCGGGCTCCTCGCCAAGCTGCTCCGAAATCGCGACCCCCAGGCCCGCCGACTCATCACCATCGTCTTCGTACGTATGTAGAACATAGGAAATGCCGGCGCTTTCCAGCTCGCGCATCGCATTGGTTTTTGGCGTCTTTACAGCCTTTGCCATGGCATATCCTTTCCCTCGCATTCGGACGTAAGGATTAAGTATATGTCCAATTCGGCTGCATACGTCACTTCGACACAGCAAGCGCCATCGAATCACAAGGAGTCGATGGCGCCCATAAACTGAATCGCCTATTTATTGAGCATCAAGTTGAGCCTGACGCTCCCGGTCACGCCTGAGCAACGGCGCCAAAAACTTGCCCGTATAACTTTGCGGACAGTCCGCAACCTGCTCCGGTGTGCCCGAAACCACGACGGTTCCGCCGCCGTTACCGCCCTCGGGGCCCATATCGATCAGGCGGTCGGCAACCTTGATGACATCAAGGTTGTGTTCAATCACCAGCACCGTGTTGCCCGCATCGACCAAGCGCTGCAGCACATCGAGCAGCTGGCGGACGTCCTCAAAATGAAGGCCGGTCGTCGGCTCATCCAAAATATAGAACGTCTTGCCCGTCTGGCGTCGATGAAGCTCCTTGGCGAGCTTCACACGCTGCGCCTCGCCGCCCGAGAGCGTCGTGGCGGGCTGGCCCAGGCTCACGTAGCCCAAGCCTACATCGTACAGCGTCTGGAGCTTGCGCTTAATCTGCGGGATATTCCCAAAGAAGGCCAGTGCCTCGGTGACGCTCATGTCGAGCACGTCCGAGATGGTCTTACCACGGTAGGTGACCTCAAGCGTCTCGCGGTTATAGCGTTTGCCGCCGCAGACCTCACAGGGGACATAGATATCGGGAAGGAAGTGCATCTCGATCTTAATTTGTCCGTCGCCCTTGCATGCTTCGCAGCGACCGCCGCTCACGTTAAAGGAGAAACGTCCCGGCGAGTAGCCACGCGCCTTCGACTCCGGCGTACTCGCAAACAGCGCGCGAAGATCATCCCACAGGCCAATGTACGTAGCAGGGTTGGAACGCGGCGTGCGACCAATCGGCGACTGGTCGATATCGATAACCTTATCGATACACTCGATGCCCTCGATTTTCTTATACGGACCCACAGGGCGCGTCGAACGGTGAATGGCATTCGTAAGGGCAGGTGCGATGGTGTCGGTAACCAGGGAGCTCTTACCCGATCCCGACACGCCGGTAACGACCGTAAGCGTACCAAACTCGATCTTGGCGGTAACGTTTTTGAGGTTGTTGGCGCGGGCGCCCGTGATCTTAAGGCAGCCGCGACCGGGCTTGCGGCGTTCATCGGGAACCCGAATCATTCGCTTGCCGGTCAGGTAGGCACCCGTCATCGAATCGGGGCACGCCATGATATCGGCAGGCGTTCCCGCGGCGACCACGTGTCCGCCGTTCACGCCCGCGCCGGGGCCCATGTCGATCACATAGTCGGCAGCACGAATCGTATCCTCATCATGCTCGACGACGATGACGGTATTGCCGATATCGCGTAGGCGCTCAAGCGTCTTGATCAGGCGCTCGTTATCGCGCTGATGGAGGCCAATCGATGGCTCGTCCAAAATGTACAGGACACCCATGAGGCCGGCGCCGATCTGCGTTGCCAGGCGAATGCGCTGGGCCTCGCCTCCGGAAAGCGTCGCCGAGGCACGATCGAGGGTCAGATAGTCGAGTCCGACATCGACCAGAAAACGCAAGCGCTCCAGGATTTCCTTGACGATGCGCCCGCCGATAAACTGTTGGCGCTCGGTGAGTTCCAAGCCCTCAAAAAACTCGAGCGACTCGCGGCACGATAGGCAACAGACCTCGTAAATGGACTTACCGCCTACGGTAACAGCGAGCATCTCGGGGCGCAAACGAGCGCCGTGGCAGCTCGAGCACGGCTCCTCGCGGATGTACTTCTCCAAGCGCGCCTTGGTGTTCTCATTCGTCGTCTCGGTATAGCGCTCGTACAGGATATTGCGCACGCCCGAGAACTTGGTGTCCCACTGGCTGCGGCGCCCATCGAGCTTTTGATAGTCGACCGAAATCTTCTGGTCGCCCATGCCGTCTAAAAACGCGCGACGCACCCGCGGAGGCAGATCCTCCCACGGCGTATCGACGCTCACCTTAAAGTGTTTGCAGACCGCAGCGAAAATCTGCGGATAGTAGTTAGAGTTGCCAAACAGGCTGCCAAAGACCCCGTCGGCGATCGACTTCGAGGGGTCTTCGATTAGGGCCTCGGCATCGACCGTCTTCTTAAAGCCCAGGCCATCGCACTCTGGGCACGCGCCATAGGGCGCGTTGAACGAGAAATCACGCGGCTGCAGGTCATCGATGGAGTGCCCATGCTCCGGGCACGCTAACGCCAGCGAATACTCCAGCAACTCGCCTTCGGTCCCCTCGGGAACGTCGCGGTCGGGCAGCAAGTATACGTTCACATTGCCGTGCGCCAGCGCGGTCGCCTGCTCAACAGACTCGGCGATACGGCCCAGAGAGTTCTCACGGATCACGATGCGATCGACCACGACCTCGATATCGTGCTTGAACTTCTTGTCCAGATCGATCGGATCGTCGAGCGAGCGCACTTCACCGTCGACACGCACGCGGCTAAAGCCCTCGGCGCGAAGGTCCTCAAACAGTTTGGTGTACTCGCCTTTTCGCCCGCGTACCACCGGTGCCAGCACAAACGCGCGGCGGCCCTCCCCCGCCGCCAAGACCTTGTCGGCAACCTGATCGGTCGTCTGACGCTCAATGACACGGCCACATTCGGGACAGTGCGGGGTGCCCACACGGGCGAACAGCAGGCGCAGATAGTCATAAATCTCGGTTACGGTGCCAACCGTCGAGCGCGGGTTCTTGGATGTCGTCTTTTGATCAATTGAGACAGCCGGCGAAAGGCCGTCGATTGAATCCAAGTCGGGTTTGTCCATCTGGCCCAAGAACTGGCGCGCATAACTCGAAAGGCTCTCGACGTATCGACGCTGGCCCTCGGCATAGATAGTGTCGAATGCCAGCGAACTCTTGCCCGAGCCAGAAAGACCGGTAATGACCACGAGTTGGTCACGCGGAATGGAAACATCGATATCACGGAGGTTGTGCTCACGAGCGCCGCGAATAACGATAGAAGAATCAGACATGGAAGCTCCTTGCCTCCTATTGCATCGAATCATACTGCCGATGAGTTTAGCGCACTCGACGCGCACAGATGTTCGTAATACAAGATTCGCAGACCTTTAGCTTTGCGTATCGGGCGCTTTGTTTCTCGAAATGCCGTGGAAAGGTTACAGTAATCTAATACTGAACTTAATTTGCTGTACCAGAGGAACGTCCATGACCGAAGATATCCCCCTTGAAATCACTTCGAGCGACATGGCCAATCTGCCCATATTCATCGCCGTCCTTATCGTGGCCGCCGTCGTCGTGCGCGTGTATTTTTCAATCAAACGCAACGAAAAGCCACCCATTGCCCGCGTCTTTTGGTGCGCTACGCTCCTCATCCCGCTCGGCGTGGTAGCTGCATGGGTTACGAATCAATTGCTCGTAAATGAGGGCAGCTCCCTATGGGTCCTTTCTTATTCGGCGCTCGGTGCTGCCGCCGTCATGCTTCTTGTCGAGCCCTTGGTTTCGGGACTTATCGACCAAACCGACCTTGCGACGGGAACGGTTGCCTGTATTTGCCGTGACATCCTTGTCATCGCCGCTGTTTCAGCGCTCTCGTTCGTTTCACTCGAAATTGCCTGCAACGAAACGTTCTATCGCATTCCCGCCAACTCATTCGGGTTTTCCGTCGGGCTGCTCGCGACGGTTCTGCTCTCCCTTTATTTGCTGGGACAGCGTCATGGAGGCGTCATGGCTCTCGTGCCCGTCGTCTGCTGCATCCTTGGCATTGCCGAGCACTTCGTCATAACGTTTAAAGGCGAAGCCATCCTGCCAAGCGATATCTTGGCCCTTGGCACCGCAATGGAAGTGAGCGAGGGATACGAGTTTACCTTTACCGCCGGAATCGTAACCTCTCTCGCCCTGCTGGAGATTTCCCTGGGGCTTCTTTCGCTCATCCGACCGCGAAAGCTCCGTACGCCCACCCATGTCTTCCCCGCTATCGCCGCTAACCTCTGTGCTTTTCTGCTAGTGACCGTTGTGGGGCTCTCAGGCTTTTCCAACATCGACTTGGAGCAGGCGCTGGATTTTGGATTTGACCGTTGGCAGCCCATCACCACGTATGCGTCTCAGGGTTTTATCACTTCGTTCACCGAAATGGTCAACGAGTTGCCCATTGAGAAGCCCAAAGACTATACGCCCGATGAGGCGCAGAGCATCGAGCAGGAGCTCGCCACCGTCTACGACAGCACATATGGCTCGAGCGAACAGCGCGCGGCGGCCGTTGCCCAGTTCAATGAAATCAAGCCGACGATTGTTGCCGTCATGAACGAGAGTTTTAGCGACCTTTCGTGCTTTGAGCAGCTCCAGACGGCCGGGTACACCGGCCCCGCATTCTACAACTCGCTTCCCGACACACTTGTTCGCGGCACCATGCTCGCTTCGGTCGCCGGTGGCGGAACGGCGAACTCCGAATTCGAATTTTTGACCGGAGCGACAACGGCCTTTGTCGGATTAGGCAAAATCCCCTATCAGCTGTATCAGATGAATGGCGTCAACAGCCTGGCAAAGGACCTTAAAGAGCTTGGGTATACCGCTACCGCTATGCACCCGCAAAACCCCGTCAACTACCATCGCGATAAAATCTATCAGCAGCTGGGCTTTGGAGACTTTCTTTCAATCGGCGATTTCGAAGGTGCGCCCTATTACCATGCCGGCGTATGCGACTACGCCACCTACGACAAGATACTCGACCTGCTTAGAACCGACGAAGCCCCGCAGTTCATCTTTGACGTCACGATGCAAAATCACGGCGGCTACGACTATGGCACCGTTCCCGCCGAAGAGCTGACAAACTATTGGGTCGAGGGAGCCAGTGAGGGTGCCAACAGCGCGCTCAACACCTATCTCACCTGCATCAACGCATCCGACCGGGACCTCGAGTACTTTATCAACGAGCTCCGCAATATCGGCAGACCGGTTGTTCTTGTCTTTTTTGGCGACCATCAGCCGAGCGCCGCAACGACTCTCAACGACGAGCTGTACCCTCAGGAAGATACGGCAAGCCACGCTTTCCGTATCTATCAGTCGACATATCTCGTCTGGGCTAACTATGAGATCGCCGGCAATACCGAGCTCAACGTCTACGACACCGTCGGGGCAAACGAGATTGCAGCCATTACCCTTAATAAGATCGGCGCCCCGCTCACCAATTACCAAAAGGCCCTGCTTGCGACAAGGTCAGATGTGCCCACCATCAATGTCGCCGGCTATCTCGGTGCCGACGGGCTGCGCTACGACTTGGAATCGGAAGACAGCCCCTACGCCTCGACGATCGACAAGCTGCAGCGCATGCAATACCTCGAGTTCGCCAGCAAAGTTCAGTAAGCCCGCCCATTCGTTTGGGCCCATCGTATTGCAAGCACGCTCGGCCCAAACGCATCGCAAATGACTCCCGCTCGCAAACGAGGGTACAATGACGCTCGTGTCACATCGCGGGGCCCCGGCCCCAGCATATACAAAGGAGTCATACATGGGTTGCGAACACGCACAGGCCGCCGGCGGACAAACGTCGCCGTCGCAATTTGAGGAGAACACGCTGTCCGAGGTCAAGCGCGTCATCGCCGTGCTTTCCGGCAAGGGCGGTGTCGGCAAGTCATTTGTCACCGGTGCCATCGCCACCGAGCTTGCCCGTCACGGCCACAAGGTCGGCGTCCTCGATGCCGACATTACCGGTCCCTCTATCCCCAAGATGTTCGGTATGAGCGGACGCCACGTCCATGCCCTTGGCAACCTTATGCTGCCCGAAATCTCCGAGCACGGCGTCAAGGTCATGAGCTCCAACCTGCTGCTCCAAAACGAGACCGACCCCGTCCTTTGGCGCGGTCCGGTCATCGCAGGCGCCATTAGGCAGTTCTGGAGCGAGACCTCGTGGGGCCCCATCGACTACCTGCTGGTCGACATGCCTCCGGGAACAGGCGACGTCGCGCTCACCGTCTTCCAGTCGCTGCCCGTCGACGGCATCGTCATCGTCACGAGCCCGCAGGATCTGGTCTCGATGATCGTCGCCAAGGCGGTCAACATGGCCGAGAAGATGAACGTCCCCATTCTGGGCATTGTCGAGAACATGAGCTATATTGAGTGCCCCGACTGCGGCAAGAAGATCGAGGTCTTTGGCAAGAGCAAGCTCCCCGAGGTCGCAGAGCGCTATAACCTCGACATCTTGGGCAAGCTTCCCATTAATCCGGCACTCGCCGAGGCCTGCGATAAGGGCGAGGTCGAGACCGCACTGCCCGATGGCATGTTGCCCAAGGCAGTCTCTGCCGTCGAGGCCATTACCCCGCACGGGACCGACGAGGCCTAAGTGAACACGAGCGCCTTCTATGACGTCCTGGTAATCGGCGGCGGGGCCTCGGGCCTCGCCGCCGCCATCACGGCCGCACGCGCTGGCAAAAGCGTCTGCATCGTTGAGCGCGATGTCGCCTGCGGCCTTAAACTCCTTGCGACCGGCAACGGCCGCTGCAATCTCTCAAACGAATCGATTGATCCTCGGCGGTACAACCACCCCGCTTTCGTCGAATCCGTCATGGGCCCCCGGCCCGAACAAGAGCTTATGGGCTTCTTCTCCTCGCTGGGCATCATGACGACCTCCGAGGAAGGTCGACTGTACCCACGCTCCCTTCGTGCCGAATCGGTGCGCGACGCGCTTCTCAACGCCTGCAATCACCTGGGTATCACCTTGATCTGCGGAGCAAACGTTGTCTCGGCATCCAAAGCTCCCGAGGGCTGGGCGCTTCAAATAGACCGTCCCGCGCGGACACTCAAGGCGAAAAAGCATGACGATCGAAAATCGGAGCTCCGCTCGCTTCGGAAAGCGCTCGCCGATGTCCCTCGCAAGAACGAGGCCCTGCAGGCACATGCCGTAATTATCGCCACGGGCGGCAACCCCACCGGTATCGCCGATACGTTTCGCCTCCCCCTCACTTCGCTGCGCCCCATCCTCTGCCCCGTATCGGCAACGGTCGTCGGCGATCGGACGGCACTCAAGACGTTGGATGGCCTGCGCGTCCGCGCCCGCTTGACGCTCGCCCGCAATCATAATGAGCTCTGGCACGAAGACGGTGAAGTCCTGTTTCGAGCCTTCGGCATCTCGGGCGTCGCTGTCTTCAACCTCTCCCGTCGTATCCAGCGCGGCGATACGATCCTGCTCGACGTTTTCCCCGACCTCTCCAAAGACAAGCTGCTCGATATGCTCAACCGACGCGTTGAGCTGCTCGGCGGCTTTTCGCCCCGCGATCCCCGTTGGCTCGACGGCATGCTCGCCCCGCAACTCTCCCGCGTCGTCTGCACGGCGTTCGAGCAGTGCCATCCAGGCTCCAACGATGTCATCCACCTGGTCTCGGTCCTCAAGCACTTTAAGTTGCTCGTCGAGGGAACAGCCGAGGAGCGCTCGGCGCAGGTCACGCGTGGTGGCGTATCTGTCGAGAGCATCTCAACACCCAGTCTACGCGCGTGCAGCGTTGTCGACGCCCCGCTTTACGTCTGCGGCGAAGCGCTCGACATCGACGCCGATTGCGGAGGCTTTAACCTTGCGTGGGCCTGGCTCTCGGGCATTCGCGCTGCAAGCAGCCTGTAGCCGCTCAGTCTATAATCAAAAACGCATTCGGGCCGTCTGGAATACCGGACGGCCTCTTTCTTGCCTCTAAGGAGACCTCGATGATCGAAATCACCCAAGTCAACGCGTCGCTCGATGAAGCCGGCGATGAAAATGCCTGTCTCATTGTTGGCAAGCGAGTCGCCAAGCGCGTCCTACGTTGCAAGGACTCCGAGATCAAGTCCATCGAGCTCCACCGCAAGTCAATCGACGCTCGCAAAAAACGAGACGTCCATTTTATCCTGAGCTTTCGTGTTGAGCTGACTAGTCCCCACCTCGAGCAAGAAGCGGTCGACGGCGTTGCCGAGCGTGACCGCTCGCGCGTACGCGCGATAGAAGACGATGAGCCTTCATTCCCCTCCCCCGTCTCCGACGCACCTCAAGAACGCCCTGTCGTTGTCGGCGCCGGATGCGCCGGCCTTTTCGCTGCGCTCACGCTCGCCGAAGCAGGTCTTAAGCCCTTGCTTATCGAGCGCGGCGACCCGGCATTTCGCCGCTCGCAGGCGATCGACCTCTTTCTAAAGGAGCGCATCCTCGACCCCGAGAGCAATATTCAGTTTGGTCTGGGCGGCGCGGGGACCTTCTCGGACGGCAAGCTCAATACGGGAACAAAAAATCCCGCCCATCGCCTTATCCTCGAAACCTTCGTCGAGGCGGGTGCGCCCCGCGATATTCTGTGGGATGCCAAGCCGCACATTGGCTCCGACATCCTTCCCACGGTTGTCACCGCTATATCCCAGCGCATCGAGCAGCTCGGAGGTGTCGTCCGTTATCGAACGAAGCTCGTCGACATTCGCATCGACGTGTCTGGCGCCATCACCGGCATTGATGTCCAATCGTCCCAAGACGCCGCTTACGAGTCAATCGAGACAAAGCACCTCATCCTCGCCTGCGGGCATTCTGCTCGCGATATTTTTGAGCTCCTTAAGGACCACAACGTGGCCCTCGCACAAAAGACCTTTGCCATGGGCGTTCGCATCGAGCATCCGCAACGCGACATCGACAGAGCCCAATATGGAGCCTCGGCGGGACATCCAGCGCTCGGGGCAGCCCCCTACAAGCTCGTCGCCCATCTTCCCAACGGCCGCAGCGTGTTCTCGTTTTGCATGTGCCCCGGCGGACAGGTTGTTGCCGCCTCTTCAGAACCGTGCCATCTGTGCGTCAACGGGGCCAGTCTCAATGCCCGCGACGGACGCAACGCAAATGCCGCCCTGCTCGTTAACGTCACGCCTGAGGACCTTCCCAACGATGACCCGCTCGCCGGCATCGAGCTCCAGCGTGCCTGCGAGGCGGCCGCCTATCGCCTGGGCGGTTCCAACTGGAACGCACCGGCACAACTCGTCGGAGATTTCCTCGCAGGACGCGCCAGCAAGGCGCCCGGAAAGGTAAAGCCCACCTATCCGCTCGGTGTGACCTGGACGGCAATTGACGAAGCCCTACCGCAGCATATCGTCGAGTCGCTCCGCCTGGGACTTCCCCTACTCGGAAAAAAGCTACGAGGCTACGACCGTCCCGATGCCGTTCTTACCGGCGTGGAGACTCGTTCGAGCTCACCGGTCACTGTCACCCGAGACCGAACGCGCCATGCCGTGTCGACCCCGGGCCTCTACCCTTGTGGTGAGGGAGCTGGATATGCCGGCGGCATCATGAGCGCGGCCACCGACGGCATCCGTTGTGCTGAAGCCCTGATCGCAGACCTCTAACGCACAAATTCCAGCGCGCAAAAGACATAGGCCCCGAGCTCCACAGGGAACTCGGGGCCTGTTCGCGGCTATTTCTTAAACCGTGCACCCTGGCGTTTTCTGCCCGATGCGAACGTGGAACCCTTGCGGGCCTGCGAGCGTAAGCGCTCGATCGTCTCGTCCTCAGACGCACCCTCGAGCATCGCCCGAATCTGAACGACAACATCGCGCAGGCGCGCCGCCTCCTCAAAGTCCATAGCGGCAGAAGCGTTACGCATATCCTCTTCCATGGTTTCGACGATCCGCACAAGCTCGTCATGCGGCAGTTCTTCCAACTGCTCCGCAAGTGTCTGCTCGGGCGCCACCGTTTCCGGCACACCGCCCTCGCCCGACTCATCGGGCGTATAGAATGCGCCATGGCCAAGAGAGTCGCCCTTCGAGCGTCCCTTGGAGCCCACAGTTTTTTCGGCCTCGGCAATAAAACTTGAGATGTCGTTGATGGCCTTGCGCACTGTCTTGGGCACAATGCCATGTTCTTCGTTATATGCCATCTGAATCTCGCGACGGCGCTGCGTCTCCTCGATGGCCTCTTTCATCGAATCGGTCACAACGTCTGCATACATGATGACTTCGCCATCGGCGTTACGGGCCGCACGGCCAATCGTCTGAATCAGCGAACGGCGGTTGCGCAAGAAGCCTTCCTTATCGGCATCGAGAATTGCCACCAGTGAGACCTCGGGAAGATCCAAGCCCTCGCGGAGCAGGTTGATGCCAACGAGAACATCGATCTTGCCCTCGCGCAGCGTTCGCAGGATCTCGACACGGTCCATTGTCGCCGTATCAGAGTGCATGTAATTGACCTTAATGCCCGCATCAAGTAGATGGTCGGTCAGGTCCTCGGCCATGCGTTTGGTCAACGTGGTCACCAGCACGCGCTCCTTGCGGGCAACGCGCTCGCGAATCTCGTCCTCAAGATCGTCAATCTGACCGCGAACTGGACGCACGTCAATCTTGGGGTCGAGCAGGCCGGTCGGACGAATAATCTGCTCCACGTCATTTTGGCTCACCCGCAGCTCGTAGTCGCCCGGCGTGGCCGAAACATAGATAAACTGGGGGATCCTTGCCTCAAACTCATCGAAACGAAGCGGGCGGTTATCGAGCGCCGAGGGCAGGCGAAAACCGTGTTCCACCAGCGTCACCTTACGCGAGCGGTCACCTTCGTGCATGCCGCGAATCTGCGGCACCGTCACATGGCTCTCATCGATGATGCAGAGCATATCCTTGGGAAAGTAATCGATTAGGGTAAACGGCGGCTCACCCGGCTTGCGACCGTCCAGATGACGCGAGTAGTTCTCGATGCCGTTGCAAAAGCCCATCGTCTCGAGCATCTCAAGATCATAACCGGTACGCTGCTGCAGACGCTGCGCCTCGAGCAACTTGTCGGTCGCCTTGAGCTCCGCCACGCGCTTCTCGCATTCTTCGCTGATCGATTTCAGAGCCGCCTTGACCTTCGGCTTCTCGGTCACGTAGTGCGATGCCGGCCATACGGGAATGGCCTCGTACTCACGAAGCATCTCACCGGTGACCTCATCGATCTCGGCAATCAGCTCGACCTCGTCGCCAAAGAACTCAAACCGCAACGGATGCTCGGCATAAGGCGGATACACGTCAACAACATCGCCGCGCACGCGGAACGTGCCACGTGCCAGGTCATAGTCATTGCGATCATATTGAATGTCGATAAGTGCATGGATAAAGTCATCGCGCTCGAGCGGCACCTTCTTGTCGACGTTTGGAGCCAGACCCGCATAGTCCTCAGGAGAGCCAATGCCATAGATACACGAGACCGATGCGACAACGATCACATCACGTCGAGAGAGCAGTGACGCGGTCGCCTGATGGCGCAGCATCTCGACCTCTTCGTTAATCGAGGAGTCTTTCTCGATATATGTATCGCTTTGCGGCACATACGCCTCGGGCTGATAGTAGTCGTAGTACGAGACGAAGTAGACCACAGCGTTGTTGGGAAAGAACTCTTTGAGCTCGCTCGCAAGCTGAGCAGCGAGCGTTTTATTGGGGGCCATGACCAGCGTCGGCTTTCCCAGGGCCTCAATAGTCTTTGCCATCGTGAAGGTCTTGCCCGAACCAGTCACGCCCAGCAAAACCTGATAGCGGTCTCCGTCCCTCACGCCCCGCACAAGTGACTCAATGGCCTTAGGCTGGGAACCAGCGGGCTCGTATGGAGACACGACCTTAAACGGCACATCAGCGCCCTCAACGCCAAAGCGCTTAAGTTCACCACCAACGCGTTCTACTTCAAATTCCGCCATGGATACTCCTAACTCGTACATCTGCAGTATACGCAGGCGGTGGGCTTAGTCCTATACGAACCGATCGGGATAGAGAGTCTTATATCGAACCCAGGCATTATTGACGCGAATCAGATAAGCCTGAGTTTCAGGGAAGGTAATCGCATTATGGAGTGACGTGTTCTGCTGCGCCCATCCGTCGACATTGCCCATACCGGCGTTATAGGCGGCGATGGCACTATCCGTCGACCCGTTGAAATAGGCGAGAAGATACGAGAGGTATGCGCAGCCAAACTCGATATTCGTAGCCGGATCGTTAAGATTGTCGACCGAATACTCCCCTCCGTCGACAAGGCCCTTGGCGATCATGTCCTGGGCAGTCTCGGGCATCAGCTGCATCAATCCCTGAGCACCCTGATTCGACTCGGCCTCGGGATCCCAATTCGATTCCGACTTAATGACAGCGCACACCAGATACGGATCCAGATTATGCGAAATACTGGATTGCTTTACATACGCCTCGTAGTCAATCGGATACAGCGGCTTAAAGAAAGCGGCAGGAGCACACGAGTAGACGAGCGAAATAAGGCCGAAGACGAACACAACGGCAAGTGGCGCCACGCGATACCACGTAAAGAAACGTGCCTTAGGCATCGGCCTCCTCCTTATCCGGAGTATCTATAAACCCGTGGCATGCAAGCCATGAGTCAAGCTGCTCAAAGAGCGAATTATCGGCTGCCGAATTATCAATCACCGTTGTAGCGAGATTGCACAGCGCAGACTCATCGGGCTGGCAAGCAGAACGGGCATCGAAATCAGATGGCTCCATGCCACGTTGAATAGCGCGCTCGCGACGAACTGACAAAGGGGCGCTAATGACCAGAATTTCATCAGCCAAGCCAAATGCATCCTCAAAACCAGTCGGAGCTGAAACCTCGACCACCGCAAAGGGATAACGGGGAGATGAAACCGTACAACAAACCGGATCGAGAATCCTAAGCGAAAGCTGTTCAATCAGAACGGGATGCACGATGCCATTGAGCCGTGCGACCGAATCAGGAGAAGCGAAAGCTCGAGAAGCGAGGATACTGCGGCGAATGCCGCCTTCCTCATCCAAAATGTCCCAACCGAATTCATCCGCGAGAGCATTGACGATATCAGAGCCCGGCACATACAGCGATTTTGCAAGCTCATCCAGATCGATAAGCATAGCGCCACGAGATTCGAAATAGCGGCAGGCAGTCGACTTACCCGAAGCAATATTGCCCAAGACAAATACGGTAAACATCAAGCCCTCCCTAACGCCAATGCGAGTAATTATCGCTCAAATAAACTAGATGGACTCAAAAAACAGCCAAACAGTAAGAGCGCATACGGGGAAGCTAGGTCCCAAAGCACAACATGTATATAAATCAGAACCACCCTTAAAAAGGGTGGTTTGCTCTTAGGGTATAACCCACGGGCT
>CABUBZ010000005.1 GCA_902489945.1 uncultured Collinsella sp. | reverse complement strand
AGCTGCGGGAACGGCCTGTCCGCCTAATGTGTTCGGCTGAGATCGGAAATCAACCATCCCGTCGGCCGGGCACAGGGTTACTCTCCAAATCGTCCTCGGACATGTCGGAGCCCCCGCTGCGCGCTTCGCGCGGCAGGGGCTCCTCCGTCCTGCGGAAAGATTTGGAGAGTAACCCTGTGCCCGGCCTGCGATAACTAAGGGGTCGCCGCGTTTATCTTGGGGTGCTGCATATACAACGCTGGAAGGGTCTGAATTGCGCTTTGTCGATATATGCCCTTTTCCCTGATGGGACCGTGCTTGAGGGGCGTCTTCATAACTTGCGGTGAAATAGGGACTGTTGAGCCTTTAAGCTGGCAAAACAGTCCTTATTTCACCGCAACTGAAACAGGGGCGCTCTCCAAGAGAGCGCCCCTGCCGGGTTTCCATAGTACTGGCGAAACAGTTTTATAGTTCTGGCGAAGCAGTCCTTGAAATCCGTCTTGCTTTAGCCCAAGAACTCTTTGGTGGTCGCCACGATGTTGGCGGCGTCCAGGCCATACTTGTGCAAGAGTTCGGCACCCGGGCCAGACTCACCGAAGGTGTCGTTGACACCGATCTTCTTGAGCGGCGTCGGGCACTGCTCGCACAGGACGTCGGCAACGGCGCTGCCCAGGCCACCGATCACAGAGTGCTCCTCGACGGTCACGACGTGGCCGGTCTTGGTGGCGCTCTTGACGATCAGGTCGGCATCGACGGGCTTGATGGTGTGCATGTTGATGACCTCGGCGTCGATGCCCTCGGCAGCGAGCTGCTCGGCGGCCTCGAGAGCCTCGCCGACCATCAGGCCGCAGGCGATGATGGTCACATCGGCGCCCTCGCGCATGACAATACCCTTACCCAACTCGAACTTGTAGGTCTCTGGATCGTTGATAACCGGCGAGGCCAGACGGGCAAAGCGCATGTACACCGGACCGTCGCACTCGTAGGCGGCGCGCGTCACGGCGCGGGCCTCGACGTCGTCGGCGGGAACAATCACGGTCATGCCAGGGATGACGCGCATCAGGGCGATATCCTCGCAGCACTGGTGCGTGGCGCCGTCCTCGCCCACCGAGATACCGGCGTGCGTGGCACCGATCTTAACGTTAAGGTGCGGGTAGCCGATGGAGTTACGGACCTGCTCAAAGGCGCGACCGGCAGCGAACATGGCAAAGGTGCTCGCGAAGGCAACACGACCGGTGGTCGCGATACCGGCGGCAACACCCATCAGGTTGCTCTCGGCGATACCCACGTCGAAGAAGCGGTCGGGGCAAGCGGCCTTAAATTTGCCGGTCTGCGTGGCGGCGGCCAGGTCGGCGTCGAGGACCACAAAGTCATCGTGCTCGTTGGCGAGCTCGACGAGGGCCTCGCCGTAGCTTACGCGCGTGGCGATTTTCTTGACGTCTGCCATCCTAGAGCTCCTCTCCGGCGGCCGTGAGCTCTGCCATGGCCTGCTCAAACTGTTCATCGTTGGGGGCCTTGCCGTGCCAACCAACCTGGTTCTCCATAAAGGAGACGCCCTTGCCCTTCATGGTCTCGGCGATAATGGCGGTCGGCTGCCCCTTGGTGGCGCGAGCCTCGGCAAAGGCGGCGCGGATCTGGTCGAAGTCGTTGCCGTCGGCGAGCTCCACCACGTGGAACTTAAAGGCGCGGAACTTGTCGGCGAGCGGCATGGGGTCGTTGACCTCCTCGACGGGGCCGTCGATCTGCAGGCCGTTGTGGTCGACGATCACGCAGAGGTTATCGAGCTGCTGGTTGCCGGCAAACATGGCGGCCTCCCAGACCTGGCCCTCCTCGCTCTCGCCATCGCCCAGCAGGGCGTACGTGCGGTAAGTATCGCCCCAGTGCTTGGCGGCAACCGCCATGCCCACGGCGGCGGAGATGCCCTGGCCGAGCGAACCGGTAGACATGTCAACGCCCGGGGTGTCGTTCATGTTGGGGTGACCCTGCAGGTGACTGCCGATGTGGCGCAGCGTCTCGAGATCCTCTTTGGGGAAGAATCCACGCTCGGCGAGCACGGCGTACAGACCAGGCGCGCAGTGACCCTTGGAAAGCACGAAGCGATCGCGATCGGCCTTGCGGGGATCGGCCGGGTCGACGTTCATTTCCTCAAAGTACAGATAGGTCATGATGTCGGCAGCGCCGAGCGAACCGCCCGGATGGCCGGACTTGGCAGCGTGCACGCCGGTGACGATGCCCTTCCTTACCTCGTTGGCAACCTTTTTGAGCTCTTCGTCGCTCATTGTGCCTTCCTTTCATCCTCATTAGACAAAATGCGCACGGCACCGAAGGTAATCCCAACACAGCCGCAATGCACGTACGTCATTCATTATGCTGGAAACTGATGGCTTTACCAGAGTTTTTATCATTATTTGAACAATTTAGCAGGCAGAACCGCTGATGAAACGGTTTATCAATGTGAACGTCTTTTGGATGGAACGCGGTCGACCCTACGCGCTAATGTCCTTGAATCCCTCACCGAAGGCTTCCGTAACGTCAGCGACCGTCACAATGGCGTGAGGATCGCGCTTGCGCACGATCGTCTTGAGGGTATTGAGCTCTCGACGGCTCACGATGACCATAATCACCGGCTTCTCGGCACCCGAATACATGCCAGTCGCCTTAAACTTGGTACAACCACGACCCAGGCCATACATGATATCGGCAGCGATATCAGGGAACTTGTCCGAGATGATGAGTACCATACGGCGTTTGTTGCCACCATCGACCACGGCATCGATCACGTAGCCGCTAATGACCATCGAAAGGCCTGCATATAGTGCGTTTTCGATTGAAAAGACCGGAGCCGACAGCGCGCATACGGCAACATCGATCGCCATGACGGTCGAGCCCACCGGCAGCGAGGTGTTACGCGAGATGATTTGGCCAATCGTGTCCGAGCCGCCGGTGTTGGCGCCGGCGCGCAACACCATGCCGTAACCGATGCCCGTAATAATGCCGCCCCACATGGCAGGGAGCATCAGGTCCGCATCCGCCAGAGGTGCTACAAACGGGGCGAACAGATCGGTAAAGAAGCCCAGCAGCACAAAGCCCGTCGCGGTCTGCACCACGTAGAACATGCCGCCCTCGCGCATAACGACCAGCAGCAGCAAGGCGTTCATCACGATGGTCTGGATACCGACGGGAAGCGACACGCCTCGCGCCGCGCCGACCGCCTGGATAATGGTGGCAAGGCCCGTAACGCCACCGGCAGCAAGGCCGTTGGGAATCAAAAACAGGTCGGTCGCAATAGCGGCCAGAGCGCACCCCAACATAATCTGGGGCAGGTCGTGAAAGAAGTTCATCGAAAGAATGCGCTTGATGTCCAGACGATATGCCATGCTGCCCCCCTCAAAAAAGCGCACCCCATCGGATGCGCTTTGAACTTCTTCTTGTATTCGATTCTACCGATTCGCCGGACAAAAACCACCCCTGCGCAGGGTTTATTCTGGATACAAACCCGTCCAACCGTTGGACTTGGCATCGGCTTGAAGCCACCCGATGTTTTAGACCTCCGAGCCTTCTGCATCGGCGTTGCCGGTAGCCCAGCGATGGTAGCCAATAACAAACGGGTCCAGGTCGCCATCGTCAAGAACTGCCTCGACGTTGCTGGTCTCAACGCCCGTGCGTAGGTCTTTGACCATCTGGTACGGGTAGAGCACGTAGCTGCGAATCTGGTTGCCAAAACCGATCGTGGTCTTGGGTCCGCGGATTTCATCGAGCGCCTCGGCGCGCTTCTCGAGCTCAATCTCGTACAGACGAGCCTTGAGGATCTGCATGCACGCGGCCTTGTTCTGGATCTGGCTGCGCTCGTTTTGGCAGGTGACCACAATGCCGCTGGGGAAATGCGTCACGCGCACGGCGGAGTCGGTGGTGTTAACGCCCTGACCGCCCGGGCCACTCGCGTGGTACACGTCCACGCGGATGTCATCGGGACTGATTTCGATGTCGATATCATCGGGTAGCACGGGGATGACCTCGACGCCGGCAAACGTGGTCTGGCGGCGCTTCTTGTCGTCGGTGGGGCTAATGCGAACCAAGCGGTGGACGCCGGCCTCGGCGCGCAGCATGCCAAATGCGTCCTTGCCCTCGACGGTAAAGGTCGCGCGGTCAATGCCGATGACCTCGGCCGCGGGACAGTCGTTGATGGTGACCTTCCAGCCGCGACGCTGGCAGTACTTCATGTACATCTTAAAGAGCATGAAGGTCCAGTCCTGGGCCTCCAGACCACCCTGTCCGGGCTTGATGGTCACAATGGCATCGCCGTGATCGAACTCACCGGTAAACCAGCTCGAAAGCTCAAGCTCATCGATGGCCCGGGCCAGGCGCTCAGCCGTGGCTGTAGCCTCCTCGCGAAGGGCGACGGCGTCGGGGTCATCCCCCATCTCCTCGGCAAGCTCCAGCGCAGCGCGGGCATCGGAAAGCTCGCCGCGCGCGGTGTCCACGGCAGCGATATCTTCCTTGGTACGCGCGATCTCCTCCATGGTGGCACGGGCGGCGTCGGCGTCATCCCAAAAGCCAGGGGCAACACTTTTGGCCTCGAGCTCGGTCACGCGCGTGCGCTTTTCGTCCAAATGGAGATACGACTCGACCTCACCGAGCCGGTCCGCGAACGCGTCCAGCTCGGCGGGCGTTACCCCTAAAGCCTCAGCCATTAACGATTCCTGCCGTGGCAGTACTTAAACTTCTTGCCGCTACCGCAGGGGCACGGGTCGTTGCGGCCCACGTTGACGTACGGATCGTCGCTCTCGGACTTGCGATAGGTGGTCACCTTGCCACCGTTGTTGACGGCAGCCGGACCACCCTGGACAGCCGTGCGGGCCTGCACCTGCGCCTGCTTGCGCAGCACCGAATCGCCGTTGTCACCATCGACCTCGGCAGGACCGGAGAAGCGCGCACCCTCGAGCGCGGGCTCCTCCTTGTGCTCCACGGCACGCGGGGCAGCCTTGATCTCGATGCGCAGAACCGTGCGCAGGTAATCCTCATACATGGTATCGACGAGTATCTGGAACGCGCCGTAGGCCTCGGTCTTGTACTCAACCAGCGGGTCGCGCTGGCCAAAGCC
Organism: uncultured Collinsella sp.; assembly: GCA_902489945.1. GTDB lineage: Bacteria > Actinomycetota > Coriobacteriia > Coriobacteriales > Coriobacteriaceae > Collinsella. The sequence goes on along the minus strand of CABUBZ010000005.1, from coordinate 42,816 downwards.
GCGCAGGCCGATGCCGGTCTTGAGGTAGTCCATCTCCTGCAGGTAGTTCATCCAGCGGGTATCGATGACGCGCAGCATGACCTGGGTGTTGAGCTCGCGCATCAGGTCCTCGCCCAAGCGCTCGGCCTTCATGTTGTAGCACTTCTCTACGTAAGCCAGGACATCGGCAGCCAAGGCCTCATAATCCTCGTCGGGGAACTTCGGCGTATCGATGTGGCCGGTGAGCTCCACAACCCACTTGCGCAGGCCCTCCAGGTCGCGCTCACCATCGTGACTGTCCTTGGTGCAGAACTCCTGCACGCAACGGTAGACGGTATCGTGCATGACCTCGGTGATGTGGTCGGTCAGGTCCTTGCCGTCCAGAATCTTATTGCGCTCGGCGTAGATGACCTGGCGCTGCTTGTTCATGACGTCGTCGTACTCAAGGACGCTCTTACGCATGGAGAAGTTGATGCTCTCGACCTTGTGCTGGGCGCTCTCGACGGCCTTGGAGATGATCTTGTGCTGGATGGGCATGTCGTCGCCCATGTCGGCCGTGACCATCATCTTGGAGACGCGGTCCATCTTGTCGCCGCCGAACAGGCGCATGAGGTCGTCCTCGAGCGACAAGTAGAACTGGGTCTCGCCCGGATCGCCCTGACGGCCGGAACGGCCACGCAGCTGGTTGTCGATACGGCGGGACTCATGGCGCTCGGTGCCGATAACGGTCAGGCCGCCGGCGGCAAGCACGCGCTCGCGCTCGGCCTTGCAGGTCTCCTTTGCCTCGGCGTTAAACTGCTCGAGCTGCTCGGGCGTCACGTCCTCCATGGTCAGGCCCTCGTACTCAAGGCGCTCGCGCACCAGCTCGTCGGGGTTGCCGCCCAGCAGGATGTCGGTACCACGACCGGCCATGTTAGTAGCGATGGTCACGGCGCCGTAGCGTCCGGCCTGGGCAACGATGTGGGCCTCGCGCTCGTGATGCTTGGCGTTGAGAACCTCGTGCGCGATGCCGCGCTTGGTAAGGGCGGCGGACAGCTTCTCGGAGCTTTCGATGGAGACGGTGCCCACCAGGACCGGCTGTCCCTTGGCGTGACGTCGCTCGACGTCGTCGGCAACGGCGTTGTACTTGGCCTGAATGGTGCGGTACACCAGGTCTTCGTGGTCCACGCGCTGCACGGGCTTGTTGGAAGGGATGACTTCGACGGGCAGCTTGTAGATCTCGCGGAACTCGGCATCCTCGGTAAGTGCCGTGCCGGTCATGCCGGAGAGCTTGTCATACAGACGGAAGTAGTTCTGCAGGGTGATGGTGGCGAGTGTCTGGTTCTCCTCGCGTACGAGCACGCCCTCTTTGGCCTCGATGGCCTGGTGCAGGCCCTCAGAATAGCGGCGGCCTTCCATAATGCGGCCGGTGAACTCGTCGACGATCTTGACCTCGCCGTTGGTGACCACGTACTGCTTATCGCGGTGGAACATGTACTGGGCCTTCAGCGCCTGCTGCAGGTGGTTGACCAGCTGGCCGGAGAGATCGGCATAGATGTCATCGATACCCAGGCGGCGCTCGATTTTCTTAAGGCCGCGCTCGGTGGCGGCAATGGTGTGCTTGGCCTCGTCCATGACGTAGTCGCCCGTGGGCTCCACGTCCTCGGTGGCGGTGAGCATGTCGTGCGACACGTCCTCGCCGCGCTCAAGGCCACGCACGGCACGCGCGAAGTCCTTGTAGGTGCTGGCGGACTTGGTGCCGGCACCCGAGATGATGAGCGGCGTTCTGGCCTCATCGATCAGGATGGAGTCAACCTCGTCGACGATGGCGTAGTTGTGGCCGCGCTGCACGCGCTGCTCGGGACGGGTAACCATGTTGTCGCGCAAGTAATCAAAGCCGAACTCGGAGTTGGTGCCGTAGGTGACGTCGGCCTGATAGGCCGGGCGCTTGAGCTCGAGCGGCATATTGTTCTGGAGCAGACCGACGGTCATGCCCAGGTACTTATAGATGCGGCCCATCCACTCTGAGTCGCGCTTGGCAAGGTAATCGTTGACGGTAACGACATGCACGCCCTTGCCGGCGATAGCGTTGAGGTAGCCGGCCAAGGTGGAGACGAGCGTCTTACCCTCGCCGGTCTTCATCTCGGCGATGTGGCCCTCGTGCAGTGCCATGGCGCCGATGAGCTGCACGTCAAAGTGGCGCATACCCATGGTGCGCTTGGAAGCCTCACGCACGGTGGCAAAGGCCTCGGGGAGCATGTCGTCGAGCGACTCGCCGTTGGCGTAACGCTCGCGGAACTTATCGGTCTGGGCGCGGAGTTCCTCCTCGGTCATCTTCTCAAACTGGGGCTCAAGACCGTTGATCTGGTCGACGATCTTGTAGTAGCGCTTAAGGTCCTTATCGGATCCAAAGGACAGCAGCTTTGACATGAATCCCATGTGGTTTTCCTTTTTGGCCATCGCCCACGCCGTGCAGCTGCGGGCGAGTTAAACACAGATGATTGTACTTTAGCCAAACAAGGCGCGGCCTATACGGTCGAGCTCGACCGCCACGTAATAACTACGACCCGACCGACCTGCCAAAAAGGGACAGGTTTATTTTGGCAGGTTTTATCTGGGAAAACGCCGTCACTCTGCCATTTGGTGCAAACCAACCCGTCCCCTTCGCACCAATCTGGTGCAATGGGAACGGGTTAGCCTGCACCAATAAAAAGAAAAGGGCCGCGCACCCAAACGGATGCACGGCCCTTATGCCATGAATGCGAGCGATTCCGCGGCGAGCTATTTACTCAGCAGCCTCGGTGGTCTCGGCCTCGGCAGCGGCCTCCTCGACGGGAGCCTCTGCGGGAGCCTCGGCGGCCTGCTTGGCAGCCTCCTCGGCGAACTTAGCGGCACGCTTAGCCTTCTCGGCAGCCTTAGCCTCAGCGGCGGCCTTGCGAGCAGCCTCGGCCTCAGCAGCCTTGGCGGCCTTGGCAGCCTTGGCCTCCTCAGCCTTCTTGAGCTGGGCGGCAGCGGCGCCACCGAACTTGTCGGCGAAGCGCTGGACGCGTCCACCGGTGTCGACGAACTTCTGCTGGCCGGTGTAGAACGGGTGGCACTCGTTGCAAAGCTCGACCTTCATCTCGGACACGGTAGCGTGCGTCTTGAAGGTGTTGCCGCAGGAGCACGTCACCGTGCACTCGACATACTGGGGATGGATACCCTGCTTCATGGTAGGACTCCTTATTGGTCAGGCGCTGGTTACCGATCAGCGCATAAGGCGTCTTGGTTTCCGACCAAGACAACAAACTCGGCTATGGTACCACGGCGCCGCGTGTCCCACAAAAGGTTCACGGTCTTTTCGGAACGACACGAATCTGACCCATCGAAACACATCTCCACCGTTCCTTCAACTGGGAAAATGCCGTCCCCGGGGCCTGAGAAGGGCCCCGGGGACGTTCGACTGACTGCGGGAACGGCCTTTCCGCTCAATGTGTTCGGCTGAGATCGGAAATCAACCAAACTGAACTAGGTTCAGTTGACATGGTTAAAAACGAGGGGCGACGCTTTTGCGTCACCCCTCGTCCCGGCCGGGTTGCTTTAGTTGTACACACGGTAGTTACACTTGAACTGGGTTATGTGTCCATAGTTGGGGCCGTACCAACCCGATGTATAGCTGATTACTTTTGCGCCTAGATATTCGTATCTCTTGTTGTAGCGAAGCTGACGGTAGGTCGTGTCGTACTCTGCTACGTAAAACGTGTCTCCAGAGAAGGCTTTGTACCGGTCCTTAACCGTCGAAGCCATGTACGCGGGTTCGACGTCGCCTTTCTCCCCGTTGAGCGCATAGACGGGTGCCGCGATTCCGCATAAAGCCGTTGCCACGAGGATGGCGTAGACAGCCATGCGCGACGCATTGGACTTCAGCTGTTCAAATAGTTTCATGTCATTCACCTCCTTCGTATGTATCGAGGTATTCCTGCTTGAGCGTCTGCGAGGACGACTTGATCTTTTCCACGAGCGTGCCGGCCTCGATGAAGTAGAACGAGTTGGTGAGGTCTGCCAGGTCGTCGAGCAGGTGGCTTGAGATGAGCACGCTGCGTCCCCGCGCCACTTCGCTGCGCATCGCGTCGCAGGAGGTTTTCCGTTTTCCCGGATCGAGGCCGTTCAGCGGTTCATCGAGGATGAGGTACGGGCAACCGGTCGCTATCGCCATGGCAAGCTTTACCTGCTGCTTCATTCCTGTCGAGAGTTTACGGGCCGGCTTGTCGAGATATGGGGAGATTCCGAGGGAGTCGCAGAGCGAGTCGATGTCGGCGGCCGATTTCCACGCCTCCCTAACGAAAGCAAGGTGCTCGATGGCCGATAGCGTGGGATAGAGATCCGCGCTGCCCGAAGAGCTCAGGTAGACGAGTTCTGCGAATTCGGCTGATCGGCGTTGGCAGATTCCGTCTGCCGCCAGGCTTCCCGAGCGGATGCGGGTGGGAAATTGGCCCGACAGCGCTTCAAGAAGGGTGGTTTTCCCCGAGCCGTTGGGAGCGACGAGCCCAGCCGCCGTTCCCGGGCTCAGGAAAAGCGATCCGATTGAAAGTATCGTCGTGCTCCCGTATCCCACGCTCGCGTCCAGAAGCTCGAGACCATGGTGCTTTTTAGCGGGTCCAGCCTGTTTGGGCGAACGTGTCACGACGGCGCCGACCGCGAAAAGGACCGCGACGTATACCAGGGCCACGGCAAGCATCGATGCGCTGCCTGAACCGGAGCCAATGAATTCCGTCGGGAAGCATCCCACGTAGCCCGTTGCCTCGATAGGCGAGAACACGGCCAGCGGCAGGAGATTGAGCACGGCGTTATGCTCCAGCGCCGAATCGGACAATAACGGGAATGCCGGGGCCGCGACAAGCAGCGCTGAGGCAAGGGGGCCCGCGAGGACGCGCCTCGTTGCGGTCGATAGGACGGCGGAGAAAACGGATATCAAGGTTCCGCCCGCAAGCAGCGCGAGAAGCAGGGTCGTGAAGACGTCTCCCGCGGTCGTGGTGGTAAGCGCGCCGTCATGGAAGAAGGCGATCGGGTACCCAATTTGCCCGAAGCCGTTTAGGACCGAGGCGTAAATGCCCCCGGGTGCGAGGCCGGCGAGGAGCATCGCGGTCCCCGCGGCGATTATCGAAAACACGTTCTGGATAAGGCGCCGGAATTTGGGCACGGGCGCCTTCGCCGCCGGGGTCGCAGGCCTTGTGGCGCCGAGCACGAGTATCGACGAGAGAAGGAAGGGGATGAAGGGAAGGAAAGACGGCGCCGTGGCAATGGCGTAAGGCAGGAAGGAGAGGAATGGCAGGTCGTTTGCGGAGGCCGGGATATCCGTGATGCCGGAGCTGCTCAGGGCGCGGCAATACGCGAGGTCTGCGTCATTGGTCTCTCGGTCTCCCACGATGGACCCGGATTGGAAGCCTTCGTCCATGAGCGCGTAGTAGCTCTCGGCAGAATCGAGAAAGGCGGCGTCGGTTTGAGCGGCGAGGGCGGCGTTCGCGTATCTTGCAAGCTCCGCGTCAGCTTGCTGCTCTGGCGATAGGTCTATGCCGCCGGCCTGGGGTGCGCGCGTATTGAATGCGTCGACAAAGCCCTGCATGCCCTGCTTCATAAAGAAGGGCCCGTAGATGGGTGAATTGAACGCAATGGGGATGGAGAAGGCTGCGGCAAGAACGAGCGTGGAGATCCATACGGCCCTGTCTCTTAGGATTAGTTTGAGAAGGAGTCGACAGCACATTCAGAAGCACCTACGTTCCTCAAAGAATTGTTTAGTATAAAAGTAACAGACCGGATGAAGGTACATGCGACGGGGGCGAGGCGAATGGCTGAGCGGTATCGATATGCGGGTTTAACGGCATATCGACCACATAGATTATTAACTTGCATTTCTACCCGCCCTCTCCGTAGAGCCGCCGATACGCGCTTAGCGCACCCTCGGCGCGTCCGGCAGGCCTTGCGAAATGGGATCCGGGAGACTTCGGCGCAGCATCATCTTGCGGAATGCTTCTAATGAGCCTCCCATCCTTCAAAAACAGAATCTCATCGCACAGTCTATCGACCGAATCCAAGATGTGGGATGACATGATGATGCACGTACCAGAATCGGCCAGCTTCCTGAGAATCCCGGAATGCAAGTCCACCCTGCTGGGATCGAGCGCGTTCATGGGTTCATCCAACAGGAGGTACCGCGCACCCGTCGCATACGCAATCGCCAAGGTAAGCTGCTGCTTCATACCCTGGCTCAGAGCGCGGATCCTCATCTTCGCGAACTCGCCTATCTGCGTTTGCTCCACTACCTCCTCGATATCACGAGCATGCGGCCACATATCGCAAACCATCTTGAGGTGATCTTCCGCACGCAATCCGGGATACAGCAGCGTTCCCTCACCAGGTGCATAGAAGATCATAGAACGGACCTCTCTCGCACCCGTACCCTGCACCTCATCCAGAACGATGCTCCCGTCCACGCGAGGACCCGGCAAACCTGCCATCGCACGCAGCAACGTCGTCTTTCCATGCCCGTTCGGAGCGACGAGACCGTAGACCGTACCCGGGGCAAACTCAGCGTTCACCGAATCTACGAGCACCTTCTTTCCATAAGAGATCGTCAGCGTTTGAAGGTCAATCATCGAGATCATCCCCTTTCGATCTTCGGAACACCCAGGCGCACCAACAACGGAGATACGGCGCCCAAGACCACCAGCAGAGCGCCCGATGCGCCGACGACCTCTCCAAAAGGCATCGCGTTCGTCCCTCGCCCAAGGAACCCAATCGTCCCCACCTGGGAAGCGGGATCAAACGAGGCGAATGGAGCCAGCAGCGCGGCGCCCATGCCCGCGCTTTCAACATGAGCGCTCAACGAACCCAACACCAAGAGAACCGCGCAAACCACTCCGGTGACAACGGGGCTGCGGCTAATCGCTGCTGTCAACGCAGCGACGACGGAAATCACGCCGTATGCCATGACCAGCAACGGAACGCTACGCAACACCGCCTCCCCCACCATGGACGTTGTCGAAGCCCCCGCTCGAATGAGAGCGACGGGATACTCCGATCCACCCGCACCGTTCTTAATCGCGGACACAACTGCAGCGGGAACCATCGACACCAAAAGCAGCGTCAAGCCAAGCAGGAGAGACAACGCAACAGCCGTCAGAAAACGCACATGCGCTGTTGCGGGGACTTGGAAAACCAGAAGGGAACGGCACTGCAGGTGGGTGCACGCAAGCGATGTGACAACCACGGGCAACAGCCAAAACAAGGAAGGAAGCGCTGCCTGGAAATACGAAAGGAGGATTAATGGGGGCATCTTCGTACTTAACTCGTAAACCTTGGGGTCCGGCAAGCTCGCGATCGACTCGAGCAGAAGGGCGCGCGCCTCCGCACGAGAAGGAGTCTCCGGCTCGATTCCGATCGATTGCAGGAGGGTCGCATCTGCCGCGCCCAGTTCGCCTCGAGCGCGCTCGTACGTCGCAAGGCTTCGAAACCCCTCCGCAGGCGTAGGCGCGTACACAAAACCCGAAAGAGCATCTCGCATGTCTTCCAGGGCCGTTTTGCCCTCGACATCCATATTCGCAGCGTCCTGCTCTAGATACCGATCTATTGAACGGAGCTCCCCATCCCTATACCGAACAGCGGAAACGTCATCAGCGTCAGGAAACACCTCGACCAGAGCCGGGGCCAGCATCGTCGTCGACATTGCAATCGCGCATACGGCGAGGGCAGGAGAATGCAGGAGCAGTTTCCCCATCGTTCTTACGTATGCAACGGCGGAGGCACAAGCGCTCGAACGAGTTGCCGCTCTCGATGCGGTGAAGGAACCTCTCTCAAGACAAATCGGGGGCATCGGGCGCGCGCAGCGGCTCTTTCCAGCAACGCAAAGCAGGCTAATTGCCAGCACCTCGATCCCGATTGCGCATACGAGGGTAATCGCGCCACGCTCGAAGCAAAGTCCGGGCAGATTCACTATCTGCGTTGTCGGGTACGGGCTATAGGCGCCGACGGTCAACTCGGTGTTCGCATACGAAAGGGGATTCAACAGGGCGAACTCACGTAAAGCGATGGATCTTCCGTAATACCCGGGAACCATCGTCACCCCCATCAGGGCACATACGAACACGATTCCAAGCGTAGGGTTATTGGCAATCTTCACGGCAAGGTGAACGACAAGCGAGATGAACGCTGCCACCAAGAATTGCAAGATGGCCGTCTGCGCGAACACCAGCCAAGCCGGTTTGATAACCGGAGTCGCATATTGAATGTAGCCTATCGGATAGAACGGCGAGCCCGGGCCATTCTTCACAAGCGCGGCGATTATCCCTGGAAGATTGATGGCGAGGACGGCAAGCATTGCAAAAACACTCGCCCATACGCTCGATGCAACAAGTCTACCCAGCTCGCCCATCGGTGCCTGGATGATGAGCTTTTCACGTTTGTTAAGACGCGCGGCAAGGAACGAGACGGCAACGGCCGTTGCGACCCATAGCAAGTACTCCTTCGATCCGTCATAATAGGTGTACTCTCCATCCGATATCTGCAGAAACGGAAGTAGGGGAGAGAGCGGTGCCAAGATAAGACGTCCCGCGGCAAGAGGGTACAGAAGCGCGGGCATGCTTGATGAAGAGGTATAGACACCGTCCTCCCCCGCATTCACAAGCGCATCCGCATAGGATGCTGACAATTCCTGCTCAACACGGGTTATTCCCGACTCGAGGTATTCGACCCGTCCGTCGATGCCAGCCGCGCTCCTGAAGACGGGCAGAGCACAAAGAACCATCAACGCAACAACGACAACACAGAGCGACCTGGAGGAGAGAAGCGACCTAAAGATCGCCTTCGAGATTTTGAGCATATTCATCGCCAACCTTAACCTCATCCAGTCGGAACAGAGGGGCCGAACAAAATGCTCGGCCCTTCCTCGCATCTAGTAGGTGCTATAGACAAATTGCCATTTATCAGTTGTGCCAAGAACACCACAGGAGCACATTGCAGCGAGGCGGGATTCCCTATGATGCGCGGATCGGCGATAGCCATTTCGGTAGGAGATCGTCTTGTAAGAGATGTTGAACATCGAGATGCTGTGCCCGCTTACGCCGCGAGGACAGCTGTAGCTCCAGTAGGTATCGACGACGTCGTCCGTATACCCGAGGGGCTCAACGAGGGCACACTGGCTGCTCTCCTGGGAAGGAGGCATCGGGGTATCCGCAAAAGCGGGGGCTCCCGGCAGCAACAGACAAAGAGCGAGGCCGAGGAAAACCAAGAGCTTACACGACTTAACAGTACTGAACATAATCCTCTCCAATCTAGAGGGGTTTCAGTTGCAGCATGCTGTGATTACTTGCCGGCAAAGTCAATTTAACATAAACTGTTAAAAAGTAACCTGAGTTTTTTAAATTCTTCGGAGGTTATTTTTTTTAAATTCTTCGGAGGTTATTATGAGTTCCGACAATCGCACTCCCCGGCTTCATTCCTTCCGCATCGCATGTGCGATAGCCTCTGCGACCCTTTGCGCCACCGCCATCGCACAAGTGGCGTTCTCCTTAAAGCCAGCAATCGAAGTGCTCGACAACCCTGTAATTGCAGACTCCCCCGCGTATCCAGCCCTTGCGATCTCGACATTGGTCCCTGCCGTCATCGGTATCGCTACGACCATCCTCAGCGCCGTTCTCGTGTGGACGATCAAGAGCGGAGACCCCTTCAAGAAAGGGTCTGCGACATGCTTGAAGGTGCTCGGCATTCTCTTCGTTGTTCAAGCTGCCACCAGCCTCTACGCCGGCTCACTCAAAACCTCCGTTTCGATGTTTGGCGGCGAGGGGGCCGTCGGCGCCCAAGAGATCGCTTCATCATTCGATTGGACCTCTCTGGTTCTCGGCATCGTCCTGTTCATGCTTTCCCAGCTCTTCTTGTACGCCCGAGAGCTGTACCTCGACTCCGACGAGATTGCGTAAGGAAACGCCATGCCCGTAATTGTTCGCCTCGACAAGATCATGGCCGAGCGAAAGATTTCCTCGAACGAACTTGCCGAAAGGATTGGAACCACGCCCGTGAACCTGTCCCGTATTAAAAAAGGGCATATTCGCGGCATTCGCTTCAACACACTCGAGCAGCTATGCCTCGCCCTTCGTTGCCAACCCGGAGACCTTCTCGAAGTCATGAGCGAAGAGGATGCCCGAAAGGAGTTCGGACTCGATTGGTCCGCCGAGGATTAGAGGGCGGTCGTACTCGCCCTGCACACGGGGATGCGAATCGGCGAGGTCTGCGGCCTTCGGTGGTGCGATGTGGATTTCGAGACGGGCCTGATCTCGATCAGACACTCGGTGGCGTACGCGAAGGGGATGGGCTCGTTCATCAAGGACACCATGGTGACGCTCAACGTCTACACCGACATCGAGCCCATCTCCATAATCCACAACATGCTGCGCGTCTCGCCATGCCTTTAGCGCGGGTACCTCGGGCTGAGGGTCGATCCGGGTCCCATGTTCCAGCAGAGGATCTAGGAGTCCATCGAGACGCTCTAGGCGTTCGGCTACGGCGTCACCGAGCCGGACGACCGAAATGTCGTCATACGCGACGTGAAGACGATCAGCCAGCTCTACCCCACCGAGTACGCGGCGGTGCTGGGGGCCATCCCGACCGAGGCCATGGTGGTCTGACAGGGGCGGCGCCCGCGGCATGCGCCGCGGAGCGGTATCCCCTACCGAAGGGCGGGGATGCTCCCCGCTTCCAGTTCGGAATCAGCCGTCGGAGGCGTTCGGCTGACTGCGGGAACGGCCTGTCCGCTCAATGTGTTCGGCTGAGATCGGAAATCAACCCAACACGAGCCGGACACGCGCCAGACGGCTCTTCCCCGTACGGCCTTCCCCCTTACGCTCATGTTGCAGACGTGTAACGCCGCAGTAAGCACACCCCTTTTGGCGCCAGACAGGTACAATGATGAACACTGTACCGTAGCGGAGCGCCCCGCGCGCCGCAACCACGCGAAAGGGTTTCCCATGGCCGAGATCTCGTCCTCCCGTATCGTCATCACCGTCCTTGGCAAGAACCGCCCCGGCATCGTCGCCGGCGTCACCCGTGTCCTAGGCGAGGCCAACGTCGACATCCGCGACATCACGCAGTCCATTATCGAGGACATCTTCACCATGACCATGCTGGCCGATACCGCCGAGTCCAAGCTCGACTTCGCCGAGCTGCAGAAGGCGCTGGCCGAGGCCGGCGAGCTTTCGGGCGTCAACGTGTCCATCCAGCGCGAGGACGTCTTCAACTTTATGTACCGCCTGTAGCGAGCAAGCCGCTGGGGATAGCCTGACGCGCGCATGCCCATGCAAGTCACCCCGATGCGGCCCGGAGAGGAGCGCGCATGGCCTACGACGCCAAGAAAATCTATTACCGCTTCGATGACCACTTGAGCCGCCTGGTTCTGGATTACGAAGCAAGCCGCCAGATTTCGCCTGAGAGCGAAAGCCTCTACCACGGCCTGCCGACCGACCCTTATGACGAGGGCCTGTTTGTTGAGCACAATGTCAAGCGCGGCCTGCGCAATGCCGACGGCTCGGGCGTGGTCGCGGGCCTCACTCGCATCTCGGATGTGCACGGCTACAACAAGGTCGACGGAAAGGTCGTGCCCGATCAGGGCAAGCTCACGCTTCGCGGCTACAGCATCGAGGATCTGGTCAACAATGCCCAGGCCGAGAATCGCTACGGCTACGAGGAAGTCGCCTATCTGCTTATCACGGGTTCGCTGCCCAACAAGGAAGAGCTCGACGGCTTTTGCGAGCGCCTGGGCGCCTTTAGACATCTGAGCGACGAGTACGTCAAAGAGTTCCCTATGACCACGGTGTCGTCGAGCATCATGAACGTGCTCCAGCGCGCCGTGCTGCTGCTCTACGCCTTCGATGCCGAACCAGACGTGATCACGCCCGAGCATGAGATCGACGTGGCTATTTCCATGCTCGCACGTCTCCCGCGCATCGCCGCCTTCGCACACATGGCCTCGATCGCCAAGCTTCGCGGCTCCGAGGTTCACGTGCCGCACCCCACGCCCGGCCTCTCCACCGCCGAGACCATCCTACAGGTGCTCCGCGGCGGTATGGCGTTCACCCGCGATGAGGCCATGCTGCTCGACGTGATGCTCATGCTGCATGCCGAGCACGGCGGCGGCAACAACTCTACCTTCGCTTGCCGCGTGCTGTCGTCTTCGGCCACCGATCCGTATTCCGCCTACGCCGCGGCTATCGGCTCGCTCAAGGGCCCGCGCCACGGCGGTGCCAATGCCAAGGTCGTGTCTATGCACGAGGACATCCGCGCGCATGTCTCCAACTGGGAGGACGAGGACGAGGTCGCGGCCTACCTGGGCAAGATCCTCGACAAGCAGGCCTTCGACGGCACGGGCCTCATCTACGGCATGGGCCACGCCGTCTATACGCTCAGCGACCCGCGCGCCGAGGTCTGCCGCCGTTACGCGCGCTCGCTGGCAGCCAAGAAGGACTTGGGCGAAGAGTTCGCACTCATCGAGCGCATCGAGCGCCTGGCCCCGCAAGTGATGCGCGATCACGGCATGACCAAGCCCATCTGCGCCAACATCGACCTGTACACGGGCTTTATCTATAAGATGCTCGGCGTGCCCGAGACGCTCTTTACGCCGCTGTTCGCCGTCGCCCGCATGGCCGGCTGGTCTGCGCACCGCATGGAAGAGCTCTTCTGCGCGCACCGCATCATCCGTCCCGCGTATCGCCCGGTTATCGAGCCGCTGGAGTACAAGCCGCTCGCCGATCGTTAGGACGCAGACCGTTATAGAACCCGAGCGTGGCCAGGGCATCACCGCCCTCGGCCACGCTTTTTATGCCAGTAGAAAGGATTGCAGCGAATGATTGTGTTTTCCGATATGGATGGAACGCTGCTGACGAGTGATAAGCAGATGAGCGACGCCACCTGGGCAATGCTCGACGAACTCGCTCGACGTGGGATTGAGTTTGTACCCTGCACGGGGCGTCCTCTGTCGGGCATCTTTGAGCCCATCCTCGCCCACCCCGCCGTACACTACGCGGTCTGCGCCAACGGTGCCAGCGTCTGGCAGCTCGACGACGTTGTGCCCACCGATGTCTCGCGTGCCACGCGCATTTTGAGCCGACCGCTCGACCGCGCCATCGCCCACCGCGTCCATAGCATTGCAGCCGGCCACGATGTGACCTTCGATATCTTTGCGGACGGGCAGTGCTTCCTCCCCCGCTCGCTCTACACGCGCCTGGACGAATTCTGCGGCGGCGACCCCTACATCGCGGCTTCGCTTAAGCGCACACGAACACCGATCGACATGGATATCGACAGCAAGATCGACGAGGTCGAGACGCTCGAACGCATCGCCATGTACTGGCACAACCCGGCCGATCGCGACGCCATCGCGGCGGCGCTCGACACGCTCGGAGGCATTGAGGTCACGCGTTCTTACACCATGAATATCGAGGTCATGGGTAAGGGCGCCACCAAGGGAACGGCCCTCACGTGGCTATGTGAGCATCTGGGCGAGCGTCTCGCCGACGCCTGGGCGTTCGGCGACAACATCAACGACATCCCCATGCTGCAGGCAGCGGGCCACGGCATGGCAATGATCAACGCCGAGCTCGAAGACCGCGAGGCCGCCGACGCTATCACCGAATACGACAACGACCACGACGGCGTCGCCCGCACCATCATGGCCGCCCTCGCTTAGTCATTGGTCAGTCACTGGGGACGTTCTTAAACGACTAGTCACTGGGGACACTCTTCGCAAAAAGCTGCAAGGACTGTCCCCCACTGCCGGCAGAAAAAGAACGTCCCCATCTGCCGGATTAGGAGAGACTCTCCAGCACGCGACGGAGCTCATGCTGAACGGCGTGGTCGCGGTTGCAGCCTACGACGCGATCGGCCACCGCCTTGAGCGCGGGGCGCGCGTTTTCCATCGCGCAGCCTGTGCCGACAAAGCGAATGATCTCGTAGTCGTTCATCGAGTCGCCAAACGCCATGACCTCGTCGCGTCCAATGCCGTAATGCTCCGCGAGCTGCGCGATACCCGAGGCCTTCGACACACCGGGCTGCATGGCATCGATCCACGCGTTGCCCGAAGGCGCAAAAGTAAAGAGCTGACCAAGTTCGCGCTGTAGCACGTACGCACTGTCCATAACCGCACTGTCGTCGCAAAAGATACTCGCTTTGATGATATTTACGCTGGGATCGGGCAGCTCCCAAATGCGCTCGGCATTGGGAAGGTCCTTATCGACCTCACGCACGAACTTGCACTCGTCATCGAGCAGGAAGGACTTGGTTCGGTCAAAGAGCGCAAGATGCAGATTGGGAAACGTCCTGACGGCTTGGGCGAGCCTTCGAATCGCCAGGTGGGAATACACCTCACGGTCTACCATCTTACCGTCGGCGTAGACCTGGGCGCCGTTAGCGGCGACAAAGTCCATCTTGTCACGAACGGGCGCAAAGAACTCGCACAGGCGATCGTAGCGACGACCTGACGATGCGGCGAAATGCACGCCATGCTCGTGTAGCGCCAGAATCAGTTCGTAGGTCTCGGGAGGCACCTGGCCGTTTTCGTCAAGCAGTGTGCCGTCCATATCGGATGCAATCAGTTTAAACATAGAAAAGCTCCCTTCGGGCTTGTTGGAATCGAACGCGTATCCGATTCCAACGTACCCAAAGGGAGCTCAAATAAGACTCCGCGGGCGTAAACGTTACAAGGACCTGGCAAATAGCTCACACATGCCAGAGGTCCTACGGTCGCGGCGTCAAGCAGCCCGCCAAAGAGTGTCCCCGATGACTAGTCGTTTAAGAACGTCCCCGATGACTAGTCGGCGTAGGTGAAGGTCGTGACGTCGAACATGCCCTCGGGGCGGATGCGAAGCGTCGGGATGACCGGCAGGGGCAGGAAGATGATGCCCATGATGGGGTCGAGCGGCGGCTCAATACCCATGGCGCGCGCCTTGACCATAAAGTCGTCGTGCTGCGCGGCAACGTCCTCGGCCGTGCCTTCGCTCATAAGGCCACCGAGCGCCAGCGGAATGCGCGCCACGACCTCGCCGTTGCGCACCAGCACGTGGCCGCCCTGGCCCACGGCCTCAACGGCAGCCATCATATCCGCCGCATTGTCGCCCACCACGCACACGTTGTGCGAGTCGTGACCGATCGTCGAGGCGATGGCGCCACCGGTGATGGTAAAGCCACGCACCCAGCCGCGACCGATGTGCTTGCCGACCAGGCCCAGGCCAGCGGGGCCGTCGCCATCGGCGCCCTCGGCCTGCAGCGACACGCCGCGGCCGTGGCGCTCGATCAGCATAATGCGGCGCAGGCCCTCGGCGTTCTCGGGACGAACCATGCCCGTGATGGCCTTGCCCGGCACCACGTCGATCACAGCCTCGCCCGGCTTAAAGGCATAGTCGAATACGTCGAGCGATAGCTTCGGCAGCTTAACGGAAGCACGCAGTTCATCGGCAAGCGCTGCGACCTCGGCGGTCTCGGGCGCAACCTCGCCCACAAAAGTGCCGTCCTGTGCCACGAGCGCACCGGCGGCATATACACGATGCGGAGCTGTGGCAAACGTCAGGTCGTTGAGCACCAGCAGGTCGGCACGCTTGCCCGGGGCGATGGCGCCACGCAGCTCGTGCGGGTCGCGGCAACCGTGGTCCAGGCCAAACGCCTCGGCCGTGGACAGGGACGCCATAGAGATAGCAACCACGGGGTCAATACCGGCCTCGATAGCCACGCGGCAGGCATTGTCGATCATGCCGGTCGAAAGCGCATCGGAGGGAGCGCGGTCGTCGGTCGCAAAACAGCAGCGGCGGGCGCGGGCGGGGTTCTCCAACAGCATCGGCGACAAGTTGGCAAGGTCGTGGCTTCACGTACCCTCGCGCAGCATCACATACATGCCGCGGGACAGCTTATCGAGCGCCTCCTCGGGGATCGTCGACTCGTGGTCGGCGATAATGCCCGCCGCGGCATAGGCGTTGAGGTCCTTGCCGGCGACAAGTGGCGCATGGCCGTCGACTTGCTTGGACGGCGTCTGGTTAGCAGCGTCGATACGAGCGCAGGTCTCGGGATCGGCCATAAAGACGCCCGGCAGGTTCATCATCTCGCCGAGGCCAAAAACGTCGCCCGGATGCTCGGCAAAAAACGCCTGCATATCGGCGGCGGTAATGACGGCACCGGCCTGCTCATCGGGCAGCGCGGGCACGCACGAGGGCATCATGTACTTGATGGAAATGGGGGCGCGACGGCCGTCCTCGATCATAAAGCGCAGGCCGTCCAGGCCGGAAACGTTGGCGATCTCGTGGCTGTCGGCGATGGCAGTGGTGGTGCCGCGCGTCGCCGCCATGCGCGCATACTCGGCGGGACGGATGTTCGAGGACTCGATATGCAGATGTCCGTCGATAAAGCCGGGGGCGATATAGCGACCCTGGCAGTCGATAACCTCGGTCGCCTCGTAGGCGCCGGCGGCATCGTCGCGACCGTCGTAGAGCACGCCGACGATCACACCGTCCTTGACGGCAACGCTACCGGGCGCCACACGCTGGCCATACACGTCGACGATCTGCGCATTGGTAAACAGCGTGTCGACGGGCACGCGGCCCTCGGCGGCCTCGATCACAGTCCTCATGACCTCAACGGACATACATACTCCTTTAACCGTAGAAAAAAGCTGCGGAGCGGACAGACCTTCACCGCAGCAAGCCAATAGCCATTGTATGCCCAAAAGGAAGCCCCGCTAACACCCCTTCCGCTTAACGGCACCGCCAAATGATCCCTCCGTCCCCAAGGGATCGTCGTAACCAAAAAAGGCCGCAGTCGGGATTCCCGGCTGCGGCCTTATTGCACTTGTGAGGTCAACTCGCTCGTTAGACCAACTTAAAGCCCTTGCGCTTGCCTACGGAGAGGGTGTCGCCCAGCTTGAGGGCGCTGGGATCGATGTTATAGCTCTTGGGAGCCACGGCCTTGCCGTTGATCTTGACGCCGCCGCCGTCGATATCGCGACGGGCCTGGCCGGCGCTCGCCGAAAGACCCAGGTCCTTGAGCAGGCCGGCGAGGTAGATCTGGCCCTCGTCGTTGACGGTCGGCTCAACGTGCTTCTCGGGGAAGTCGGCGAGCTGGCCCTCCTTGAACACGCGGTCGAACTCGGCCTGAGCCTCGTCGCCGGCACCGGCGCCGTGGTAGGTGTCGCACAGGTCGCGGCCCAGAGCGCGCTTGAGCTCGTAGGGGTCGGCAGAACCATCGGCCAGGGCGGCGTCGATCTTGTCGACCTCGGCCGGGGTGAGCGAGCTGGCCAGACGATAGTACTTGCCGATCATCTCGTCGGGGATGGACATGGTCTTGCCGAACATATCCTTGGGGGCGTCGGTCAGGCCGATGTAGTTGCCATAGGACTTGGACATCTTACGAACGCCATCGGTGCCCTCGAGCAGCGGCATGGTGAGCGCGATCTGGGGCTCCATACCCATCTTCTCCATGAGCTCGCGACCAGCGAGCAGGTTGAAGAGCTGGTCGGTGCCGCCCATCTCCACGTCGGCCTTGATCTGAACGGAGTCGAAGGCCTGCATCACGGGGTACAGGAACTCGTGCAGGGCGATCGGCGTCTGAGACTGGTAGCGCTTAGTAAAGTCGTCGCGCTCAAGAATGCGGGCGACGGTGAACTTGGAGCATACCTGCAGCAGACCGGCCAGGTCCATCGAAAGGATCCAGTCACCGTTGTGCACGATGGTGGTCTTCTCGGGATCCAGGATCTTCATGGCCTGGCTCACGTAGGTCTCGGCGTTGGCCTCGATCTGCTCCTGCGAAAGCTGCGGACGCGTGGAGTTCTTGCCCGAGGGATCGCCGATCAGCGCGGTGCCGTTGCCGATGATAAGGGTGACGTTGTGGCCCAGGTCCTGGAACTGGCGCATCTTGCGCAGCGGCACGGCATGGCCCAGGTGCAGGTCGGGGCTGGTGGGGTCGACGCCGAGCTTGATGTTGAGGGGCTCGCCCTTCTCAAGCTTCTTGCGAAGGTCGGCCTCGGGAACGATCTGCGCGGCGCCCGAGGTGATGATACGCATTTGCTCGTCAACAGACAGCATTGGGTATCCTCCTTTTGCTATAGCACCCTCACCGGATACGGCGGTGCTGGAAGTCCATAAACTCTCATATGATAACAAACTGACGCGACGCGGCACCTACGATAGGAAAATCCTCGTCCTGCCGCATGCGTCGACAGCGACCGGCAGACGCGTGCCGTCGCGCTCGACTAGGTAGCGCATCTGCCGACGGCGTTGGCAGTCACGACAATGGACCTGCCCCGTTGCATCGGTGGCACAGGTACCCTCGGCGGTCAGCAGGCAGTGCTCGCACACCATAAGCTCAGGGCGGTCGGCGTCGACCGGACCCAAGACGCCGGGCTCAGCAGCCAGTTCGGCAATACGCTCCGCATCATTGCCGAGCAACTCGGCCGGCAAGTACACCCGCCCCACACCGAGTCCGCGCAGCCAGGCAAGCGTGGCCCGATTCGCGCAGAACACCGGCGCCGCCACGTCAAACGTCACGCCCAGCTCGCGAGCGATCACCACCTGTCCCAGGTTGCGGCAGACGACGCGCCCGGCACGCTGCATCAGTGAGCGAGTCCGGTCAGCGTCACCCGTGCGGCACACCTCGTCAAGCACCACAACGGCGTCGGACAAATCGAGTTCTCCGCGCGGGTCGGCATCCATCAGCTGCCAAGCAAAAACCATGCGAGTGGGAACCGCGCACTCCACCGACTCCGTCGACGCACCGCCATCCACCGCAACGCCCTCAAAGGGCAGCACCTCAACGGCGTGCGCAGCGGGCGCAATCGCATCCGCCTCGGCCCGCATGCGCTCCAACACCGCCGCCGTCTGATCCAACACACCGGCGCTGCGAATCAGGTACACCTCGCAGCCCGTGTCCACCTTACGCTTGCAATGCACGACGACGCGCTTCCCCGCTGCGGCATCCACCGGGCAGGGCACCTGCGGCCAGCGCTTGGGCACATCGGGACGCGCGTCGACACCCGGATAAAACCGAATCTCGAGCGTGTCACCCGCCGCCACGGCGGCGTCGAGCTCAACGGTCACCTCTTCGTGGCCCACAGCGACCAAGCGCCCCACGCGCACGCCCTGGTTAATTGCGCGCTCAAAGCTCATCAGCTCGGCACCCGAACGCCCTCGCAGGTACGCATCGGTAAACCCACGGTTAAACGACCTTCCCAGCTCGCGCTCAAGCTCTTCCACGGCACCGGGGTCCCACGCGCCGTCGCGCAGCATATCGAGTGCCCGGCGCCACACCCGCACCACGTTGAATACGTAATCGGGGTTCTTCATGCGCCCCTCGATCTTGAGCGACGCCACGCCGGCATCTACAAGCTCAGGCAGATGTGCAATACCCAGATAGTCGCGCGGGCACAGCAGGCGATCTCCCTCGACGGCGACAACGCTCTGTCCCGCCTCGTCCACCAGGTCGTACGCCAGACGGCACGGCTGCGTGCAGTCGCCGCGCATCGCCGAGCGCCCACGCCGCAGGGCCGAAAACTCGCACGCCCCCGAATAGCCGATGCAAATCGCACCGTGGCAGAATACCTCGATGGGCACGCCCGTGGCACATAGCGCCGCAATCTCGTCGACCGTCAGCTCGCGTGCCGTCGTCACGCGCTCGACCCCCAGCTCATCGGCGGCAAGCCGCACGGCGCCTTCGCTGTGAACGCCCGCCTGCGTGGACAGGTGAATCTCGACCCCGGGAATCGCCGCGCTCAGCGCGCAGGCCAACCCGGCATCGGCGACAATCAGAGCATCGGCGCCCAGCTCCAGTGCATGAGCTCCCAACGCCACCGCGTCGGACAACTCATCGTCAAGCACGAACACGTTGAGCGTCACGTATACACGCACGCCATGGGCATGCGCCACGGCGCAGCCGCGCGCAAACTCGTCATCCGTAAAGCCGTGGGCGCTCACACGGGCGTTAAAGCCGCCCAACCCCGCATAGATGGCATCGGCACCCGCGGCGATAGCCGCAAGCATCTGGTCGAGTCCGCCCGCCGGCGCCAGCAGCTCGGGCAGCGCCGCACTGACAACATCCAATCCAGTCTCGTATTGTCCGCTCGGCCCCATCGCCCGAATCGCCATCGGCAAACTCCTTACCAAGGTATGCATTCACTCTGAAAAATGCCGTCTTCCAGCATACACGAGGCCTCGCGCGCCCCGTTTGGTTTATCGTGTAATAACTTATGTCCATCCTGCCCCGACGGCACATCCACCGTCCGGCACGACATACCTGGAGGTCAATATATGGGTCCTCGCCAACGACAGGGACACAGCCGTTCAAAGACGCACGCCCTGCCCATAATCCTGCTCTCGTTTTTGGGCTTTCTGCTGATCGCGGGCGTGGCGTTTGGCATCGGCATGGTCGGCAACGTCAACCGCTGGCTGTCCGATCTGCCCGACTACACCGACGCCAACGCGTATCTGGTGAGCGAGCCCACCGAGATCGTCGACTGCAACGGCAACAAGATCGCGAGCTTCTACACGCAAAACCGCAAGTCCATCACCAAGGACGAGGTCTCCCCCTACGTGCTGCAGGGCACCGTTGACGTCGAGGACGAGCGCTTCTACAAGCACGGCGGCATCGACCTGTGGGGTATCGCGCGTGCTGCGGTGGCAACCCTCGGCGGCGGGCACGAAGGCGCCTCGACTATCACCCAGCAGCTTGTGCGCAACACCATCCTGCAGGAGGAGCAGTTCGACTCGACCATTGAGCGTAAGGTGCGCGAGGCCTACATCGCCATCAAGATGGAGGACATGTACTCCAAAGACGAGATCCTCATGATGTACCTCAACACCATCTATTACGGCCACGGCGCCTACGGCATCGAGGCCGCAGCCGAGACCTATCTGTCCAAGAGCGCCGCCGACCTCACCCTCAGCGAGGCCGCGCTGCTCATCGGCCTTCCCAACTCGCCCTCGCAGTACGACCCCACGGTCAATCCCGATCTGGCACTGTCTCGCCGCAACAAGGTCCTCGACAACATGTTGCGCCTGGGCCACATTACGCAGGAGGAACACGATGCCGCACAGGCCGAGCCCATCACCCTCAACGTGACCGAGATTTCGGGCAGCGGCGTCGACGTATACTCGCAGCCCTACTTTGTCGCCTATGTTAAGCAGCTGCTGGAGCAGGAGTTCTCGACCGACGTGCTCTTTAAGGGCGGCCTGACCGTCAAGACCACCATCGACCCCACGATGCAGCAGGTGGCAGAGAATGCCGTCCGAGAGCAGCTCGACACGCTCTCGCTCGACGGCCTGGACATGGGCATGGTCGTCGTCGACCCCAAGACCGGCTACATCAAGTGCATGGTGGGCGGCTACGACTACAACGCCGACGAGAACCACGTAAACCATGCCACGGCCAAGCGTCCCGTCGGCTCCACCTTTAAGGCCTTTACGCTGGCAACTGCCATCCAAAACGGCATGAACCCCAACGTCACCCTCAACTGCAACTCGCCGCTCAAGGCCAAGGGCACCACGACCGAGGTCCAAAACTACGCCAACCATAGCTATGGCAACATCACGCTTAAACAGGCGACGGCATACTCCTCCAACACCGGCTACATCCAGGTGGCGGAAGCCGTCGGCAACAGCAAGATCATCTCGCTCGTCAAAAAGCTCGGCATCGATCCCGCTAAGGACAACATCGAGGACGTTCCCGTCATGACCCTCGGCACCGGCTCGATCTCGCCGCTCGAGATGGCCGCCGCCTACGCGACGTTTGCCAACGGCGGCTACTATCGCCAGCCGATCGCCATCACCGAGATTGACTCTCGTACCGGTTCGGTGCTGTACCAGCACACCGACAATCCCTCACAGGTGCTTACCGAGGGCGAGGCCGCCGCGGTCACCGATGTTCTGTCCGGCGTCATGCAGGGCGGCGGTACGGGTGCTGCCGGTGCCCTGAGCGTCAACCAGCCCTATGCCGGCAAAACGGGCACCACCGACAACACCACCAACCTGTGGTTCTGCGGCTATACCCCGCAGCTGGCGTGCGCCCTGTGGACCGGCTATTCCGCGGGCGAGATCCCCATCCAAAAATACGGCACAGACCTGCTGGGCGACAGCACCAACCTGCCTGTCTTTAAGCGGTTTATGAACACCGTTCTGACCGGTACCGAGCGCGAGGAGTTTGCGACCGGAACGGCGCCCACCTATAAGAACAACAGCGTCTGGAAGTTCTACGGCACCAACAACACCAAGAAGACGGAGAACGACGACAAGGACAAGGACGAGAACGAGGACGAAGAGGAAACCACCACTACAACGACTACCACGACGACCACGACCACCGAGACCACGGGCGGCGACACCACCGGCGGCACCGGTACGACCGGTGGCTCGACGGGCGGCTCCACCGGTGGTTCGACCGGCGGCGATGGCGGCACGCCTACGCCCACGCCCACTCCCGACCCCTCGCCCACGCCTGACGATACGGTCGGCTAGAAATCATCCGGCCATAAGCAACAAGGCCCCCGAACAGCTTATTCAACTGCTCGGGGGCCTTTTAGTTTAAAGCGACCTGGCAGGCGGTCTCTATACCGGCAAACAAAAAGGGGGTACCGACCATCGTCGATACCCCCTTACAGGCAACTATGTCAGCGCGCGCAGGGCCGAGCGCACGACCCGCACGCCTACTTGCGAGAATTGCTCAGCTTATTGATCAGCGCCTCGAGACGCTCGCCGTCCTCGGCCGTCTGGGCAATAACCAAAATCGTATCGTTGCCGGCAAGCGAGCCAAGCACATCGGGCAGCTCTGCCGCATCAACGGCGGCGGCGATGCCGGAAGCCGTGCCAGGCTGAGCCTTGATCATAACCAGATTATCGGTGCGCAGAACGCCCGTTACGAGCTCGGAAACCATACGCTGCAGGTGCAGGTCCTCTGCCAGAACATAGATGCCCTCAGGGAGCTTACGCAGCCCCATATCGGCAATATCGCGAGAGACGGTCGCCTGCGTGCAATCAAAGCCCATAGCGCGGAGCTCATCGACCAGCACGCGCTGCGTGCGGACGTCCTTATTGCGCACAATATCTCTAATGGCATCCTGGCGCCCATTGCGTTTTTTAGCCATACAAACCCTCTCTCCAAAAGATGGCGGAGACAATCAATCAGTGATTGAATAGTTTAACGCTATTTGAAGGCTTTTGTGTATAAGAACGCATTTCGAAACAATTCTATGCAAATTTGTTTCGAAATGAGCCGTTTAGGCGGTTTTTACGCCCGTCCGGTTAAGAAAAGCTGCCAGATGCGTACACATCACGCAGCGCGCGGGCTTGGCGCTGGCGATCGGCCCAAACAACAGACCAAGTCCCCGATGGTTATCCTTGAGCGCGGCGACCATCTGACGGGTTCGAGGCGCCTCGAGCATATCACGCATGCGGGCGGAACGCTCGATTGACGACACTCCATGCGGGCTCAGACACAAATTCTCGATGCAGGCGACCAGTCCGGCAAAGTAGAACTTTTGGCTTGCCAGCTTGAGCCGACCACCGCTATCTGCTTCCGAGAGTGAGTCCGCAAGCTCGTCGAGCGCTCGAGTGTCATCGGATATCCTGGCATACATGGTGGGATCAAAGGCATCTGTAAGCTTAGGTGCCACCGCGTGGAAACAAGCGTCGCCGCAGCCGGACACGAATCGTGCCTGCGAGAGCGCATAAGCCATAAACTCAACCGTACGGTACGCCTTGCCGCGCGACAGGCATGCCTCAAACAGCGGACGGCTATACATCACGCCAGAGGTCTGAGCGACTAGGCCGCCCAAAATCAACTGGGGCAGCCCAGTCACCATAGAAGACTCGTCTTCTATGGCAATAGAGGCAGCATCCAAGACGCGCGAATGGCGCTCTCGATGTGCATCATAGCGGTCGAGCGACACCGTGGGGAACACTATGTCTGCCGCAGTGTCGCACGCGATATCGACCATCTTGGAAAGGGATTGCGGAGCAAACCACTCATCGACGTTCATGGCGATGATTTGAGAGCCGCGCGAGGCAGCAAAACCGGCACGAAGACATGCGCCGCGCGTCGCGTCCTCGACGTCAATCAAATCAATATGGATGTCCCTGTCGGCAGCGACTTGAAGCGAATGGCGCACACCGGGCGCAGCATCGCGACAGACAACGACAATCTGCAAATCGTAGAGGTCTTGGTTCTGGATACTCTCGAGCGCACGCATCGCATAGCTGGGCGAACCTTCTACCACAAGGATCACCGAAAGTCGCGGATGCGAGCCACGTCGAACCAAATTTTCCGTCCTCTCGACAGCAATGAATCAAACCGTGGTTCATGGTACACCCCGGCAATAAAAGCAATGAGACACCGGTTGTATTGCACGCCAAGAACAGATGTTGCACACGCGCAGCCCACAGATGAAAGGTGTCGACGCACGACGCGTCGAGCCCTCCCCTAGTCGAGCACGACAAGCTCGGCGGGATCGTAATCCACGCCCATAAACGTAAGGCCGCAGGCAGGAGCCGTGGGGCCCGCAGCGGTACGGTCGCAAGCATCGATAACCTCGCGCATCCACTCGGGTTCACGGCGATGCATGCCAATCTCGACAAGCGTGCCCACGATCGTACGGACCATCGAATGCAGAAACGCATTGCCCTCGATGGTAAACGTCAGGATGTCCTCGCCAAACGCAACCTCATGGCCAAACTCGGCACGCATCACGCAGCGATGCGTGGGCTTGCCAACGGCCGAAGCAACCTTGCAAAAGCTTTTAAAGTCCTGCTCGCCCAGCAGTGCGGGGCAGGCAGCAGACATAGCCTCAACATCCAAAGGATAGCGATGCCACCACACGGCACCGCGGGACAGCACGGGGCGCGCATCTCGATCGGCAATACGGTACGTATACGTACGGGAGCGCGCGTCAAAACGCGCAGAAAAACCTTTACGGGCCTTGTAGACCTCGTTTATGGCGATATCTTTGGGTAGCAGGGCATCCATAGCCCGCAGCCACCTACGGCGCGTACAAGCGAGCTCAGCGTCCGTTACGGGCACGCTGACATACTGAGCCACGGCAT
Source organism: uncultured Collinsella sp. (assembly GCA_902489945.1). Taxonomy (GTDB): domain Bacteria; phylum Actinomycetota; class Coriobacteriia; order Coriobacteriales; family Coriobacteriaceae; genus Collinsella. Next base: position 17,776 of record CABUBZ010000005.1, on the reverse strand, counting down.
GCACGCCGGCATCGGTACGCCCCGCGCACGTCAGATCGATCGGGCGGCGAAGCAGCGTCTCAATGGCTCGACGTAGCTCACCCGCAACCGTCGTCTGTCCCGGCTGCTCGGCAAATCCGCTATACGACGAGCCATCATAGGCCACGCGAAATACGAGTGTGGCGTCAAGCTCGGAAATCGAATTGAAATCAGACGGCGCAGTCATGGGCGCTCCCAACAAACAAGCAACGGTATCGCGACAAAAAAAGAGGGGTACGCGAACGTACCCCTCGAATATAGCCTATGTAGACGGAATGTCTACTCAGCGCTCTCCTCGGCAGCAGTCTCCTCGACAGCCTCGACCTTCTTGGGAGCAGCGGCCTTCTTGGGGGCCGGAGCAGCCTTCTTGGCCTTAGGCGTGCAAGGCTCGGTGACGAGCTCCATGATAACGATGGGAGCGTTGTCACCCTTACGGTTGCCGAGCTTCATGATGCGGGTGTAACCGCCGTTGCGGTCCTGCCACATGCCCTGAGCAGCCTTGTCGAAAATCTCGGCAACGAGCTGCTTATCGCCGAGCTTGGCGATAGACAGACGACGAGAGTGCAGGTCGCCCTTCTTGGCCCAAGTGATGATCGGGTCGACGACCGAACGCAGCGCCTTAGCGCGGGTCTCGGTGGTCTTGATGCGGTCGTTCTCGAAGAGGGCCTTAGCAAGGCTCTTCTTCATGGCCTTGGTGTGGCTCGCATCGGTGCCGAGCTTCAGGCCCTTCTTAACGTTGTGACGCATGGTCTAGTTTCTCCTCAAATATGCGAAGCATTAAGCCTTCAGGCTCAGGCCCATGGACTCAAGCTTGTCCTTCACTTCCTCGATCGACTTAACACCGAAGTTACGGATGTTGAGCAGATCGTTCTCCGAGAACTCAACGAGCTGACGGACCGAGTGAATGCTGGCGCGCTTAAGACAGTTGTAGGAACGGACAGAAAGGTCCAGATCCTCGATCTGCTTGTCCAGCTCGGCGTTGTCGTTGGTGACCTCGGGAGCGAAGATCGAAGCCTCCTCCTCGACCTCGGGGGTCTCGGCAAGGTTCATAAAGGCGGCCATATGCTGGTTGATGATATTGGCAGCCTGGACCACGGCGTCGCGCGGGGCGATGGAACCGTTGGTCTCGATCTCGAGGACAAGGCGGTCGTAGTCGGTGTGCTGACCGACACGGCAAGCCTCAACGAGCTTGGCGCAACGGGAAACCGGCGAGTACAGCGAGTCGACGTGGATCACACCGATGGGATCGTTGTCGCGCTTGTTGGCCTCGCCAGAAACATAGCCGCGGCCATAGCCGATGCGCATGCTCATGGTGAGATGGCCACCCTCGGTGAGCGTAGCGATGTGCTGCTCGGGGTTGACCAGCTCAAACTCGGACGGAATAAAGAAGTCCGCACCGGTGACCTCGCAGGGGCCGTCAACCGAGATGGTGGCGGTTGCCTCGTCGGTCGTGCCGAGAGCCCTGAAGACAAGACCCTTGACATTCAGGACGATGTCGGTGACATCCTCGACCATGTTAGTGATGGTCATGAACTCGTGCTGCGCACCATCGATCTGAATAGCCTCGACGGCGGCACCCTCGAGCGAGGACAGAAGAACGCGACGAAGGGAGTTACCCAGCGTATCGCCGTAACCACGCTCGAGCGGCTCGACGGAGACACGAGCAGACGTCTCGTTGATCTCTTCGACCTGAACCTGAGGCCTAATGAATTCTGACATGTATTACCTCCAGCCTCAGCAGCCCGGATGGACTACTTAGAGTAGAGCTCGACGATGAGCTGCTCGTTGATATCACCGCTGATCTGCTCACGCGTCGGCAGAGCGAGCACGTTACCAGACAGCTTCTCGATATCGACCTCGAGCCAGCCAGGGACCTCAAAGCGCTCGGAGGAAATCAGGGCCTCCTTGATGGGGAGGAGGTCACGGAACTTCTCGCCGACAGCGACGACGTCGCCGGCCTTGACGCGGTAGGACGGGATGTCCACGCGCTTGCCGTTCACGGTGAAGTGACCGTGACGGACGGACTGACGAGCCTCTTTGCGGGTACGGGCGAAGCCAAGACGGAAGACGACGTTGTCGAGGCGAGACTCAAGGATGATCATGAGGTTCTCACCGGTGACGCCGTTCATCTTGCGGGCCTTGTTGAAGTAGCCGTGGAACTGCTTCTCCAGAACGCCATAGATAAACTTGACCTTCTGCTTCTCGCGCAGCTGCATGCCGTACTCAGATTCCTTGCGACGGCGCTTGGGCTGACGGATAGATTCCTTCTTGCTGCTGTAACCGAGCTCAGCGGGATCGATCCCGAGCTGACGGCAGCGCTTAAGAACAGGAGTCCTGTCGATTGCCATATTGATACGATCCTTTCAGTTACACGCGGCGACGCTTCTTGGGGCGGCAGCCGTTGTGCGGGATGGGGGTCTTGTCCTGGATGCTCGAGACCTCGAGGCCAGCAGCCTGGAGGGAGCGGATGGCGGTCTCACGACCGGAGCCGGGGCCCTTGACGAAGACGGAAACCTTCTTCATACCGTGCTCCATGGCCTGCTTGGCAGCAGCCTCGGCAGCCATCTGGGCAGCGAACGGCGTGGACTTACGGGAGCCCTTGAAGCCCACCTGGCCAGCCGACTTCCAGGAAATGACGTTGCCCTGGGGATCGGTGATCGAAACGATCGTGTTGTTGAACGTAGAACGAATGTGAGCCTGGCCCACGGAAATGTTCTTACGGTCCGCGCGCTTCAGACGGGCAGCGCGTACGTTCTTCTTAGCAGTAGCCATCTATCTAGCGCTCCTTATTTCTTCTTCTTAGCACCGATCTGACGCTTCGGGCCCTTGCGGGTACGAGCGTTAGTGTGGGTGCGCTGGCCGCGGACCGGGAGGCCCTTGCGGTGACGAAGGCCGCGGTTGCAGCCGATGTCCATAAGGCGCTTGACGTTCTGGTTGCGCTCACGGCGGAGGTCGCCCTCAACCATGATCTGGTTCTTATCGATATAATCGCGGATGGCGTTAACCTCATCCTCGGTGAGGTCCTTAACGCGCGTATCCACGTTAACGTTGCACTCGACGCAAATCTTCGTCGCAGTGGTGCGGCCGATGCCGTAAATGTAGGTCAGACCGATCTCAACGCGCTTCTCACGCGGGAGGTCGACACCATTAATACGGGCCAACGTAGTCTCCTCTCTTAACCCTGACGCTGCTTATGACGGGGGTTCTCGCAAATGACGAGGACCTTGCCATGGCGCCTAATGATTTTGCACTTATCGCACATCTTCTTGACCGAAGGACGTACCTTCATCGTTCTTCCTTTCGGTAGCGCTCAAACTACTTCCCTACTATCTACTCGCCCAGCCGCAGGCGTTTAAAACTATGGCTGGTCTTCACACACAATCCGACCGTAGGTTGAGCTAAGCCTGCAGCCGGAAATGGAGTGCGTGTATGCGTGCCGCTATTTGTAGCGATAGGTGATGCGGCCGCGGGTCAGGTCGTACGGGGAAAGCTCCACGACAACCCTGTCACCGGGGAGAATACGGATGTAATTCATTCGGATCTTGCCAGAAATGTTGCACAGAACCGAATGACCGTTCTCGAGCTCGACCTTAAACATGGCATTGGGCAACGGCTCCTTTACCGTACCCTCGAGCTCAATTGCGTCTTCCTTCTTCACAAGCAATCATCTTTCTCTAGAAAACGACAGCGATTGAGTATTCTACAATACGCATGCACGTATCGTAATATCTTCGTAATGGCTCCACATCTAAGTGGAACTTGTTACATTTCTCCGCCTTGGAGCGAACACCAAGCACCTTGCGCGTCGGTGGTGAGAATCACCGGACCGTCATTGGTAATGGCGACGGTGTTCTCATAGTGCGCGGCGGGCAGGTGGTCGTTGGTCGTAACAATCCAACCGTCGGAGCCCGTGCTCACATGGTTGGAGCCCATCGTAACCATCGGTTCGATGGCAATGACCATGCCGGCCTGGAGGCGAACGCCCCTCCCCTTCTTTCCATAGTTAGGAACGTTGGGGTCCTCGTGCATCACGCGGCCAATGCCATGGCCCACATAATCACGAAGCACGCCGTAACCGTGAGACTCGGCGAGGGACTGAACGGCATAACCGACGTCCCCGATATGGTTACCGGGAACAGCCTGCTCGATGGCAGCCTTAAGGCAATCGCGCGTGACCTCGCACAAAGCCTTGGCTTCGGGCGTAGGGGTACCGACGAAAAACGTCCAAGCGTTATCGCCGACCCAACCGTCGACAACGGCTCCCGTATCGATGGAGATGATATCGCCATCGCGCAGGATCATGTCGGGGTTGGGAATACCGTGGACCACGGCATCGTTGATCGATGCGCAAATGGTCCCCGGGAACCCGCCGTAACCCTTAAAGGCCGGGGTGCCGCCATGCATGCGGATAATCTGCTCCGCGAGCTGATCGAGCTCAAAAGTCGAAACGCCGGGGCGCACCATGGCTCCAACGTGGCGGAGCGCCATCTTAGATAGCGCTCCTGCCTTCTTCATCTGCTCGATTTGCGTTGCAGACTTAATCTTGATCATAGACCGAGAGCCTCTTTGACATCCCCGTACACGGTCTCGCGAGCCTGGTCACCGTTGACCGACTTGAGCAGACCCTGGCCACGATAGTAGTCGACGAGCGGGCTCGTGGACTTCTCGTAGACGTCGAGACGGTTCTTGATGGTCTCGGGCTTGTCGTCGTCGCGCTGATACATCTCGCCGGCGCACTTGGGGCAGGTGACATCGGCGGCGGTGCCGGTGTAACCGCAGGCGCGGCAGGTGCGACGCGAAGACAGACGATCGATGATGACCTCGGGGGCCACATCGACCAGAAGGGCGCAATCGATCTCGCGACCCATGGCGGAGAGCTCGGAATCGAGCGTCACAGCCTGGGCGGTGTTGCGCGGGAAGCCGTCGAGGATGAAGCCCTGCTGGGCGTCATCGGCGGCAAGGCGCTCCTTGACAAGGTCGATCACGAGCTGGTCGGGAACGAGCTCGCCAGCGTCCATGTACTTCTTAGCCTGAATACCAAGCTCGGTGCCACCCTTAACGGCAGCACGCAGCAGGTCGCCCGTGGAAATGTGAGCGACGCCAAACTCGGCGACGAGCTCCTGTGCGACGGTGCCCTTACCGGCACCCGGAGCTCCGAGCAATACGAGGTTCATGAGCAATCCTCCTCTAGCCTATTTAAAGAATCCATCGTAATCATACATCTTGATCTGGCCTTCGAGCTTATCGACCGTGTCGAGCACGACGCCGACCATGATGAGGATGGACGTGCCGCCAAATGCCTGGATCAGCTGGTTACCCGTGAAGGAGAAGATGATCGAAGGCACGATGGCGATGAGCGCCAAAAAGACAGCGCTGGGAAGCGTGATCTTATTGAGCGCGTTCTTGATGTAGGCCGCGGTAGCCCTACCCGGACGCACGCCCGGAATAAAGCCGCCCTGCTTCTTAAGGTTGTCGGCCGTGTCATCGGGGTTGAACACCATGGAGGTGTAGAAGTACGCGAAGAACACGATGAGGACAACGTTAAGCACCCAGTTGAGCCAACCGGTCGAAAGCGCGGAGGCAACTGCCTGAATCCAGCCGATGCCGGGGAAGAACACGGCAATCTGAGCCGGGAAGTACAGCAGCGCCGAAGCGAAGATGATCGGCACGACACCCGCGGTGTTGACCTTGATGGGCAGATAGGTGGTCTGGCCACCCATCATGCGACGGCCAACGACGCGTTTGGCGTAGGAGACCGGGATGCGGCGCTGGCCGCGCTCAAGGAAAACAATCAGCGGGATAACCAGCAGGATGATGGCGCAGATGATCACCATGGTGATGATGCTACCGGCATTGCCCTCGGTGCTGGAGAAGATAGCCTGCGGCAGGCCGGCCATGATGTTCGCAAAGATGATCAGCGACATGCCATTGCCGATACCGCGCTGGGTGATGAGCTCACCAATCCACATGATCAGCATGGCGCCCGCGGTAAGCGTGCCGACGATCATGAGGTCGAAGATGATCTCGGGAGCGCCGGCGCCATTGAAGCTGATGCCGAAGCTCTTAAAGAGGAAGAGGTAACCCACGGAGTTGAGGATTGCCAGAGCCAGGGTGAGGTAACGCGAATACTGCGTAATCTTGGTCTGACCGACCTCGCCCTCGCGGGCAAGCTCATGCAGGGAAGGCACAACGGCCTGGAGCATCTGGAGGATGATCGAGCTGGTGATGTAAGGCATGATGCCCAGCGAAAACACCGACACATAGCTCAACGCGCCGCCAGAGAAAAGATTCAGGAGGGCCATAGCACCTGCGGCGACCGAATTGTTATCGGTCGAGAAAAGGCCCAGCATCCCCTGGAAGGGAATGCCGGGCACAGGAACGTGCGCACCAATGCGGTACACGACGAGCATAGCTATGGTAAAAAGAATCTTTTCGCGCAATTCTTTGATGCGGAAAGCATTCTTAAGACCATTTAGCACGGCAGCTCGACCTTTCCGCCGGCGGCCTCGATCTTGGCCTGTGCAGAAGCGCTGACCTTGTCGACCTTGACCGTGAACTTCTTGGTGAGCTCACCATTGCCGAGCACCTTGACGGGCTCGAACTCGCTCTTGGTGATGCGAGCGGCCTTAAGAGCGGCACCGTCGATCACAGCGCCGTCCTCGAACTTACGCTCGAGACGCTCAACGTTAACAGCGGTGTACTCGATACGACGGGGGTTGCGGAAGCCCGGAAGCTTGGGCAGGCGCATAGCCAGCGGAGTCTGGCCACCCTCGAAGCCGGCACCCTTGGTGCCACCAGAGCGAGAGCCCTGGCCCTTCTGACCGCGGCCAGAAGTGGTGCCGTGACCCGAAGAATTGCCACGGCCGACGCGCTTGCGGTTCTTAGTGGAACCGGGCGCGGGAGTAAGATCGTGAAGCTGCATTTGCTACTCCTCTACAATCTCGACAAGGTGCTTGACCTTGAAGATCATGCCGCGGACGGACTCGTTGTCAGCAATCTCGCGAACCTCGCGGATCCTGTGGAGACCGAGGGCACGGACAGTACGGACCTGGTCCTGCTTGCAACCGTTGGTGCTGCGGACCTGCTTGATCTTGATGGTGTCAGCCATGCTTAGTTCTCCTTACCGACGAACATCTCGGAGACCGTCAGGCCACGGCGAGCCGCGACGTCCTCAGGGCTGGAGAGCTCCTTGAGGCCCTCGACGGCAGCCTTGATGATGTTGAGGCCGTTGTCGGTACCGAGGGACTTGGACAGGACGTTCTTGATGCCAGCAAGCTCAAAGAGGGGACGCACAGCGCCGCCGGCGATAACGCCGGTACCCTCGACAGCGGGCTTGATGATGATGCGGCCGGCACCAAAGTGGCCGAGAACCTCGTGCGGGATGGTGCCCTGCTCGGTCACCGGCACGTGGAACATGTTCTTCTTGGCATCGAGAGACGCCTTGGAGATGGCCAGGGGCACCTCAGCGGACTTGCCCATGCCAACGCCGACGTTGCCCTTGCCGTCGCCAACGACGACGAGAGCGACGAGGCTCATGCGACGACCACCCTTGACGGTCTTCGACACGCGGTTGATGTAAACGACGCGCTCCTCGAACTCGGAGGCCTCGCGCTGCTGCTTCTGATTACGAGCCATGTGCTACATACCTCCTAGAACTCGAGACCGGCGGCACGAGCACCGTCGGCGAGGGCCTTGACGCGGCCATGGTAGATACGGCCACCGCGATCGAAGGCGACCTTGGTGATGCCGGCCTCGATGGCACGCTTGCCAACGAGCTGACCGACCTTCTCCGCAGCCTCCTTGTTCGAGGTGTGGGTGCCCTTGAACTCGGCCTCGAGGGTCGAGGCAGAGACGAGCGTCAGGCTGGAGCCCTTGCTGTCGTCGATGATCTGGGCATAGATGTTGGCGTTAGTACGGGTCACGCGAAGACGCGGACGCTCGGAGGTACCCGAGACCTTGCCGCGAACACGACGCTGACGACGCTTGAGGCCTTCCAGCTTCGCCTTATGCTTGTTCATACGTAAACTCCTAAAAAGGTTGATCTTGCCAGCACCTGACGGGGTGCTGGTCTTATGCGAGTGAGTCGGTTACGACTACTTGGCGGCCTTACCCAGCTTGCGGCGGATGTGCTCGCCAACGTAGTGGATACCCTTGCCCTTGTAAGGCTCGGGAGGACGATGGCCGCGGATCTCAGCGGCGATCTGACCGACCTGCTGCTTGTTGATACCCTTGACGTTCACGTGGGTGTTGTCGGGAACCTCGAAGGTGATGCCCTCGGGAGCCTCGACGATCACGGGGTGCGAGAAGCCCAGGGAGAACTCGAGGTTCTTGCCCTTCTGCTGCACGCGGTAACCGACGCCGGCGAGCTCGAGCTTCTTCTCGAAGCCCTCGGAAACGCCAACAACCATGTTGTGGATGAGGGCGCGGGTGAGGCCGTGGCGGGCACGGGTCTCACGCTCGTCGTCGGGACGGGAAACGGTGAGGACGTTGTCCTCGACGTTGATAGCGAGCTTCTCAAAGACATCGAGCTCGAGCTGGCCCTTGGGGCCCTTGACGACAACGTTGTTGCCGTTGACTGCCACTTCGACTCCGGCGGGAATCTGGACAGGCTTATTACCGATACGAGACACGGTGATCTCCTTTCCTTCTACCTACCGAGCGAATTACCAGACGTAAGCGATGATCTCGCCGCCGACGTTGTGCTTGCGAGCATCGCGGTCGGTCATGACGCCATGGCTGGTGGAAATAATGGCGGTACCAAGGCCACCGCGGACGCGGGGCATGTCGGCAACGCCGGTGTACTTACGCAGGCCCGGCTTGGAAATGCGGCGGATGCCGTTGATGACCTTAGCCTTCTTGGGACCATACTTAAGCGTGATGTGCAGAGTCTTCTGGGGAACGGTGTCCTCGACATCGTAGCCCTCGATGTAGCCCTCCTCGTGCAGAACACGAGCGATCTCGACGAGCTTCTTGCTGCTCGGCATGGAGACCGTGGCCTTGTTCACAGAGTTAGCGTTACGGATGCGCGTAAGCATATCTGCGATCGGGTCTGTAAGGTTCATACAGATTCTCCTTCGTTCTTGATGAACACGTGCTCTTGGTTCTTCGCCGCCCTTAACGGCAAAGCCTATTTAGCGCGTTTTCCCTGTTCCAAACTGATGCTTGAAACGCTGGTAGTGACTTACCAGCTGGCCTTCTTAACGCCGGGAAGCTCGCCCTTGAGTGCAAGCTCACGGAAGCAGACACGGCACAGGCCGAACTTGCGGTACACAGAGTGCGGACGGCCGCAGCGCTGGCAGCGCGTGTACTCACGAGTAGAGAACTTCTGCTTGCGATTGCACTTGACGATCATCGATGTCTTAGCCACTTATATCCTCCTCACATAGAGTATTGTTCGCCCCAAGCGCCGCCCCCTTGTGGGAACGGCGCTTATAGGGCAGGTGAACCTATTTCTTGAACGGGAAACCGAAGGCGTCCAGAAGGGCCTTGGCCTCCTCATCGGTGTTGGCGGTGGTCACGAAAGTGATGTCCATACCACGCTGGTGATCGACGGAGTCGAAGTCGATCTCGGGGAAGATGAGCTGCTCGGTGACGCCCATGGAGAAGTTACCACGGCCGTCGAAGCTCTTGGCGGAGATGCCGCGGAAGTCGCGGATACGGGGGATCGCGACGGAGGTCAGACGATCGAAGAACTCCCACATACGGTCGCCACGCAGGGTAACCTTGCAGCCGATCGGCATACCAGCGCGCAGGCGGAAGGTAGCGATGGACTTGCGGGCACGGGTGATCATCGGCTGCTGGCCGGTGATGGCGCGCAGGTCGCGCACGGCACCGTCGATGGCCTTGGAATCGGTAGCGGCCTCGCCGACACCCATGTTCACGACGATCTTCTCAAACTTGGGGATCATCATGACGTTCTCGTACTGGAACTTGTCCTGAAGCTGCTGCTTGACCTCGTTGTTGTACTTGGTCTTCAGACGCGGCACATACTTCTCTTCTGCCATTGTTCACTCCTTCTTGGGGTTTTAAGCACGGGGCGTGGCCACGATGGGTTGTCCTCGTGCCTCCTGGCTGCATCCGCGCCGCTCATGGCATTTCGCGGTTTGGACTCGACGCAGCAGGAGCCGACAAAACAATCGGTACTATACGCGCATTGGGTGCGTATTTCCAGAAAAACCTCGTCTGCCTGCACAACTCCACAACTCCCCCGCACAAATTGATCCCAAAAAGCAGTTGCGGTGAAATAGGGACTGTTTGGCGGCCTAACAGGCTTAAACAATCCGTAATTCACCGCAACTTAGATAGAGGGACTAGCGTTTGCGGGGGACGAGTTGGGTGCGGCGCAGGTGGATCATCTCGGCGGCGATGGAGATAGCGATCTCCTCGGGGTCCTCGGCCTCGATGGCGACGCCGATCGGCAGGTGCAGCTCGTCGATCTGCCCCTGTGTAAAGCCCTCCTGCTCCAGGCGGGCGCGCACAAAGGCCGTCTTGCGGCGCGAACCCAGGCAGCCCAGATAGGCGGGCTTGGCGTGCATGGCTTGAATCACCACGTCGATATCGGACTTGTGACCCGCCGTGGCGACAACCACTAGGTCGCGCGGGCCGATGGGACACTGCTCGCCCAGGTTCTTGTAATCGACCAGACGACGGTCGTAGACGCCGGGCACCCATTCGGGCGTCAGCGTGCCGGGGCGGTCGTCGCAGGCCACGACGGCAAAGCCCGCCGCCGTGAGCACGCGAGCCGTCGCGGCGCCTACGTGGCCGCAGCCAAAGATATAAGTCAGGCCCTCGGGACAGAGCGTCTCGACGTGCGACGCGGGAATCTCGGAGGCAGCATTGGTGTAGGTGACCTTACTCCCCTCCTCCACCAGCGAAAGCTCGGGGCAGCCCGCAATGGTACGACGCGATTCCTCACCATGGTACTCGGCCACATCGCCCTCGAGCGCGCTCGCGATAAACGGCTCAAAGTCGATGACAAAGTCGCCGATGCGTCGATAGGCCAAGACGTCGGCAATCTCTTGGAACAACGACGCCTGGGCCGCCTCCAGATGCAGGTAGCACAGGCAGATAGCTCCGCCGCAGATCATGCCGGTATCGGAGTTCTCGCCGCCCATGGTGTAGCGGACCAGGCGCGAGCGTCCCGCATCCAGTAGCACACGAGCCTCATGCAGCGCAAAAAGCTCAATCTTGCCGCCGCCGATGGTGCCCGCCTGGCCGCCGTCGGCAAAGACGGCCATCCATGCGCCCACGCCGCGCGGCGACGACCCCGCCGTGCCGGCCACGACCACGAGCTCGCACGTCTCGCCAGCACGCAGGGCGGCAAGCGCCGCATTCACAACATCGAGCTTTTCCATTGCCGCCTTCTATCCTCTAAAGACATCGGTGAGCATAGCGAGTGCCTCGAGCACGCCGCCGCCGACCGACGTCGCCTTGTCCGAAATATAGTTGATGTAGCTGGCATCGCCGCGCGGGTCGACATCGGCGCACTTAAAGCCCTCAGTCACCTGCACGCCGTTCGCCAAAAGCCCGCGTAAACATCCGTCAATCGTCGTGCACATGGGCGTATCGTCCGCATAGCCGATCACGTCTCCGGCGCTCACGATGTCGCCGATCGCGCTGTCGGACCGAAACACGCCAGCGGCGGGGCTGTGGATAACACGCTCCTTGCCATAGCCGGCGATAATGCCCGGCACACCCGTGTTGGGCTGGGGCGATCCCTGGGTAATGACGCGGCCGAGGAAATGCCCGCGCATGGTCTCGACCACGGCATCGCAATCGACCGGCGCGGTAAAGCCCGGCCCCACGGCGATGACGGCAGGCGCCATGTCGCGCGTGGTGCCCAGGTTGCGCTTGGCCAGGATCGCATCGACCACGGCTGCGGGTTTAAGCTCATCGAGCATCTTGGCCTGAGGGTCCACCACGACGGCAACATCCCCCGCTTGGGTAATCTCGAGCGCCTCTGCCGGCGTCTGCGCCAAGCGAGCGCGAATGCCCTCGACCTGGACCTCGCCCAGGCGAATAGCCTCGCAAAAACTGATTGTGCGGCGGATGCACGTGGGAACCGCGATATCGGCCACAACGACCGACACGCCGGCGCGCACCAAGCGAGCGGCGACACCCGTGGCGATATCGCCGGCGCCGCGAACATAAACGAGCATTCCCGGGGCACCTCCCTGTGCTACGGTTTGAGCAGAGCAAAAGCGGCTCGACCGCTACTCTGATGATTATTTATTATCACAGTATTATACGGCGGTGAACAGATGGAAACGGTTAGCGGCAATCTTGCCTCGGCGCTCAGGATCGAGCCGGGCATTACCGCGATTATCGGCAGCGGCGGCAAGTCGACGTTGCTGAAGACGCTGGGTCTCGAGCTCATGCGCGCCGGCGGCAGGGTGCTTCTCTGTACCACCACGCACATGTTTCCCGTCGCCGGCGTGCCATGGGACGGGTCGAGCCGTCGCCTGAACGCCGCGCCTTGGAAGCCGGGGACCCTGCATGTTCCCGGCTGTACCTGCGAGGCATGCGCGGGCATGAGCCGCGGAAGTATCTGCCAGGCGGGCGTTTTGGACCCGGAGACAGGCAAGCTCTCCTCCCCTGCCGAGCCGCTCGACCAGCTGGCGCAGCGCTTTGACTACGTCCTGGCCGAGGCGGACGGCAGCAAGCGGCTCCCGCTCAAGGCCCACGCCGCCTGGGAGCCGGTGATTCCCTCTGGCACGGCCAACATCGTCTGGATCGCCGGCGCCTCAGGGCTCGGCAAGCCCATCAACGAAGCCGTCCACCGCCCCGAGCTCTTTTGCGAGCGTTGCGGCTGCGAGCCTACCGACATCGCCACACCCGAGCGCGTCGCCATGGTGCTCAATGCCGAGATGCAGGCGCTGAAACTCAGCACCGCACGCGTCATGCTCAACCAAGTCGACACGCTCAGCGACCCCACGATGGCCGACCGCTTCGAGGCAGCTCTCGACCGCCCCGTCGTCGCCACCAACCTCAAGTAGCTGGCGCTGCCCCAGCAGGCCTATAAGTTGCGGTGGAATAGTTCCTGAAACGGCCTATTTGGCGGCTAAACAGGAACTATTCCACCGCAACTGCGGAGGGAAATCCGGTGATCTTCCTGCTAGCGGGGCACGTAGCGACCGGGCTGGGCCCCGGTGGGCTCGCCGTCGCGCGCGGCCAGCACGCCGTTCACAAACACGGCCTTGGCGCGGCCATGTGCCTCAAAACCCTCGAGCGGCGTGTAGTCCACAGCCTGATGCTGCGTCGCGGCACTGATCGTCCAGCGCGCCTTGGGATCCCACACGCACACGTCGGCATCGGAGCCCTCGGCAAGACAGCCCTTGCGCGGGTACATGCCAAACACGCGCGCCGGGTTCTCGCTCATCAGGCGGCAGAGGTCCTCGGGGCCCAGCTGTCCCTCAAAGCTCGTGGCAATCGCGACGGGACGATGCTCCACGCCGGGCCCGCCGTTGGGAATCGCGCGGAAGTCGTCGCGCCCGCGGTCCTTTTGCCCGTGCAGATTAAAGCTGCAGTGGTCGGTGGCGATGGTATCGATCTCGCCGGCCACAAGCGCCTCGCGCAGGGCCGCACGGTCGCCGGCATGGCGCAGCGGCGGACTCATCACATACTTGGCACCCGCGAAGCCGTCCTCTCCCTGCTCCAGATAGCAGGTGTCGTCGAGCATCAGATATTGAGGGCAGGTCTCGACATAAATATTCTTCTGCCCGCGCGCCTTGGCAGCGCGAATGGCCTCGAGCCCCAGCTTGGTCGAAAGGTGCACCACGTTGACCGGAGCATCCCCGGCCAAGTGCGCCAGATACAGCAGCCGGCTCACGGCCTCGGCCTCGCACACGTCCGGACGGCTGAGCGCATGGCCCTCGGGCCCGTGGATACCCTGCTCAAACACGCGCTTCTGCAGTTCATTCACCAGCGTACCGTTCTCGCAATGCACGCACAGGATACCGCCCAGGCGCTTGAGCTCCTCGAGCACCTCGAGCGTCTCGGCATCGTCCAGGCGCAGATGATCGTAGGCAAAGTAGGTCTTAAACGACGACACGCCCGCCTCGCGAATGGCCGAAAGATCGGCGCGATTGCGCTCGTTCCACTCGGCGAGTGCCATATGAAAAGCGTAGTTGGCCGTGCAGGTTCCGTCGGCGCGGCGATGCCACTCGGCCAAGGCATCGGGCATAGTCACGCCGCGATCGGCCGTCGCGTAGTCCACGATGGTTGTCGTGCCGCCGCAGGCAGCCGCGCGCGTGCCGGTCTCAAAGCTATCGGCTGTCCAATCCATGCCGGTCCAGCACTGCATGTGCGTGTGGCCGTCGATAAAGCCGGGAAACACCCAGCAGCCCGCGGCATCCTCGACGGTATCGCCCTCGGCCGGCTCAATCGCCGTGGCGACCCGCACGATCTTATCGCCCTCCATAGCAAGATCGGCGCGGCGAAGTCCCTGTGGCGTCACGAGCGCGCCGTTTTTGATGATGATCATGTTGCTCCTTATTGATTAATACAGTTGGCCACGCGATCAAAATACGAGCAGGCAGCGATATGCTCCGTTATGCGTTGCTGTCCCTTGGCGGTATCGACGTCCCACAGCTCGTAGGCACGCGCCTCGACCAGCACCACGTCGATACGGCCCTTGAGGATCGAACCGCCGCCGTCCTTGCCCTCGAGACACATAAGTGCATCGAACAGTTCCGCCGGAAAGAGCACCGGGCTCGAAGGCTCACCGTTGCACGCAAGACGCACCGGATGCTTGCGGCCACGCTCGTCAAATGCACGAACCATAGCCTCAAAAGAATCCGAACTCACGAGCGGCTGGTCGCCCGGCAAAAAGAGGCAACCTTTCCAGTTGCGTTCGACTCCCCACGAAAGGCCCGCACGGGCGCTTTCGCTGCGCAGCTCGCCATCGTGCAGCACGCACGGGCAATGCTTGTCCTCGCAAATCTGAGCGACCTCGGGCCAACGCGTCGAAACCACGACGTCAAAGCCCCGGGGAACCGAATCGATGGTCCGGGCAATCAGCGGCTCGCCATAGATATCGGCAAGCATCTTGTTAGAGCCAAACCGCTTGCCCTCGCCCGAAGCCATAATGACGCAACCGAGTTTCATCTCCGCAAACCTCCCCTGGCTGCCTTGGACACCATAGTTGCTATACCCACCATACCAAGCTCGCACTCCGTCAGAACAGGCATGCGCTCGTTTTCCAGCGAACGCCCCTTGGCTCTCCATAGCACAAAGGAGGGCACCCCGCGACGCAGGGCACCCTCCTCAATGGTGCAGATATGCCTACTCAGCGTCGCCGGTAAACGTGGTACCGGTCTTGCCGGCAAGGCCATCGCGCGCCTTCTCGAGCAGCGTGATGAGCGCCGTGCGGCCCGGCTTGCTCTCGGCAAACGTCGAGGCGGCCTGAACCTTGGGCAGCATGGAGCCGCGACCGAACTCGTTGGCCTCGGACAGACGCTTAACGTCGGCAGCGGTCAGCGTGTCGAGCCACTGCTCGTGGTCGGTGCCAAAGCCAATGGCAACCTTCTCCACAGCCGTCAGGATGATCAAGGCATCGGCGTCGAGCTGCTCGGCGAGCTTCTCGGCCGCAAAGTCCTTATCGATGACGGCGGCAGCGCCCTTAAGGTGGTTGCCCTGGGCCTTGGTGACGGGAATGCCGCCACCGCCGCAGGAGATCACCACATGGTTGGACTCGACGAGCGACTTAATGGTGTCGAGCTCGACGATGTTCACGGGCTTGGGCGAGGCAACCACGCGACGGAAGCCCTGCTTCTCGTCGTGGATGAACTGATAGCCGCGATCGGCCTCCAGCTCCTTGGCCTCGGCCTCGCTCATCCACGGACCGATCGGCTTGACCGGGTCGGCAAAGGCCGGGTCGTCCGCCGCAACCTCGACCTGGGTGAGCACGGTCGCGACACCCTTGTCGATATTGCGGTCGAGCATTTCCTCGCGCAGCGCATTTTGCAGGTCATAGCCAATGTAGCCCTGGCTCATGGCGCCGCAAACGGACAAGGGGCAGGGAACGTACTTCTGAGGATTAGAGCGCGTGAGCTCAGCCATCGCGTTGGCGATCATGCCCACCTGGGGACCGTTGCCGTGCACGACGACGACCTCGTTGCCCTCCTCGATCAGGTCGACGATAGCCTTGGAAGTCGTCTTGACGGCCTCCATCTGCTCGGGAAGGTTGGCGCCGAGGGCGTTTCCGCCCAGGGCGACAACGATACGCTTAGCCATTTCTCAGCCCAGCTTTAGGCCTGGAACCAACGGGCGGTGCTGCGCTCGTCGAGGGCCTTGAGGGTAGCGGCGGGATCGGCAACCTTCTGCAGGAACATCATGGCTGCGATGGCGTACGGCTTGTAGCTGGCCTCCTTGTACATGCCCACGCGGTGCATGTCGAAGACGTCGGCGTTGACCTCGCCGTGCTCGCAAGAGACACCGGAGATGTCGGCGGGCAGCGGGTGCATAAAGATAGTGTCCTGGCCGTTGGCAGTCTTCTCCATGAGCTCGGTCGTGGAGCACCAATCCTGATGGGTGGCGTTCTGAGCGAGCAGCTCCTTCTCGAGCGCTGCGATGCCGGCGTCGTCGCCCTCGGCGTACAGGTTGGTGCGCTTCTCCATGGCGGCAAACGGAGCCCAGCTCTTGGGGATCACGATGTCGGCGCCCTCGAAGGCCTCGGCCATGGTGTTGACCTGCTTAAAGGTGGTGCCGGACTCGGCGGCATAGCTCTTGGCGCGCTCGACGACCTCGGGCATGAGGTCGTAGCCCTCGGGGTGAGCCAGGGTGACGTCCATGCCAAAGCGGGGCAGCAGGCTGATCAGCGACTGCGGGCAGGACAGCGGCTTGCCGTAAGAGGGCGAATAGGCCCAGGTGACGGCGACCTTCTTGCCCTTGAGGTTCTCGAGGCCGCCAAACTCGTTGATGAGGTAGAGCATGTCGGCAGAGGACTGCGTGGGGTGATCGGAGTCGGACTGCAGGGAGATGAGCGTGGGACGGTGATCCAGAACGCCGTCCTCGTAAGCCTGCTGGACAGACTCGGAGACCTCGGCCATGTAGGCGTCGCCCTTGCCGATGTACATGTCGTCGCGGATGCCGATGACGTCGGCCATGAAGGAGATCATGGTAGCGGTCTCGCGGACGGTCTCGCCGTGAGCGATCTGGGACTTCTTCTCGTCCAGGTCCTGCAGCTCAAGGCCGAGCAGGTTGGCGGCCTTAGAGAAGGAGAAGCGCGTACGGGTGGAGTTGTCGCGGAACAGCGAGACGGCCAGGCCCGAATCGAAGATCTTGGACGAAACGTTGTTCTCGCGCAGCTCGCGCAGGGCGTCGGCGACGATGTAGAGCGCCTTGAGCTCATCGGTGGTCTTATCCCAGGTGTGCAGGAAGTCGCTGCCGTACATACCCTTAAAATCGAGGCCGTTCAGCTGCTCGACGAGCTCGGTAAACTTGGCGTCCATGTAAATGTCCTTTCTAAAGGTGAAACGATCGCAATGAGTAGATGTGCTCCGGCATGCGCATGTGGCTAGAACATGCCGAGCACTATGACGAGGACCCGCTACCGTTGAGGAAGCATGGGAGATAACGACCGCGGGCCCCAAGTCAACAGGGGATGCCGGGGACACGAGCGGCCCCCGGCTCAACAAGATCGAGGAATGGGACTAGTCGATCTTGTTGTTGGTCAGACCGGCGCGGAACACGGTGGCGTCGCCATCGGCCTGGCTCGGATCGTAGAGGTTCAGGGCAGCCACATACATGGCGGCAGCGG